>NZ_CDWWXA010000143.1:0-10901 GCF_977971845.1 Frankia sp. CeCAU1
CCACCCCGTGTCGCCACTCCCGTGCCGCCCACCACCCCGTGTTTCCGCGGAACCACCGGCAGAAGCATCAGAAAGGTCAGGTTCGCAGTGACAAGCACGAGTCCGGACAAGATCCGGTCCGACATCGAGGCGACCCGGGCGCGGCTCGGCAGCGACCTCGACCAGCTCGCCGACCGGGTCAGCCCGCAGAAGGTCGCCGGTCGCACCGCCCAGGACATCAAACGCCGGGTGACCACGGCGACCGAGGCGGTCCGCCCGAAGGTCGCAGCGACGACGGAGATCGCGGCCGAAAAGGCCCGGGACACGGCGGATCAGGCGAAGGCCACCGTACGCCGGCAGCTTGACGCCCACCCGCAGCTCGCCGTGACCGCACAGAAGGCCCGCGCGACGGCCGGCAGCGCCGCGGGTACGGCCACGCAGACCGTGCACAAGCAGTTCGAGGCGCACCCGCAGGTAGCGGCGAAGGCCGGCCAGGTGCGCGACACCGCGGGCAGCGCCCTCACGGCCGGCCGGCAGAAGGCCGCCGGCAACCCGCGGGCGGCGGGGTCCGCCGCCGGGCTGGCGGCTCTGCTCGTGATTCTGCTGTTCATCCTCCGGCTCCGGCGGCATTGCGGGATCGACCCGGGGTAGCGGTCCCCGACGCTCTCGGCGGCGCTCGCCACACTCGGCCCGGCGGCGCGCGATCTGGCCGCTCTGGTGGGCGTCCACCTGCTCGCCGACTGTAACTCCAAGTAATCAACTGCGCCGCTCGGCGCCCGTCAAGCCGGGAAGCGCGACGGGCGAGGGCGACGGACTACGGGTCAGATGAGACGGTCAGGGGCACGCGAGCCTGGCGGCCCGCCCGTGGCTCCACGGGTTCTCTCCCGGACGAGCACGGCTGCCGGGAGGAACGCGGACTTCGGCCGAGAGCCGGCCGGAGCGAGGAAGGAGGAGCTGGTGGGACAGATCGAGGTCGTCGTCAGGCGGGTCGTGCCGGGCACCCCCGAGCAGGTTGTCGCGAAGCTCGCGGACTACCAGGGCGCCCGCGCCCGAGCCTGGCCAGAGAACGTCTCCGAGTACCGGGTGTTGGCGGGGGGCCACGGTGCCGGGACCCGCATCGCCTATCGGCTCCAGGCAACCCGCAAGCGGGTGCGTCAGATCGACGCGACCGTCTCCGTCCCCGATGCGAGCACTCTCGTCGAGGCGGACCAGAACTCCTCGCTGTGCACCCGCTGGCACATCGTCCCCGGCTCCGGGCCGGACCAGAGCCTGGTCACGGCGACGACGACCTGGGACGGTGCGGGCGGTGTCGGCGGCTTCTTCGAGCGCGCGTTCGCCCCCATCGGCGTCCGCAAGCTGCACACCGCGGTCCTGGACAAGGTTGCCGGACAGTCCGGGGGCTAGGATCCGGCCGCCGGGCGGTGCAGGGTCGGCCATACTTCCCGCGTCGGCCCCGCCGCCATCAAACCTGCCCGGCCCATCAAACCTGCCCGGCCCACCGAACCCGGCCGGCGAGCCGGACCCGGCCGGGCTGGGGCGAAGCCCCGTTAGGCGTACATGTACATCCGCACGGTCGTGCCAACCCGGGTCGACCGGAGCTGGACAAGATCGCACAGCTGGTTGACAAGCCACAGCCCGCGGCCGCCGCCCAGGGACAGATCCGGGCGGCGGCGTCCGGCCAACCGGTCGTACAGCCGGCCGCCGTCGCGGACCTCGCAGATCAGGCAGGCGTCGTCCGTCCAGAGGCGGACCGCTCCATGGCCCCCGCCGTGGTGCACGCTGTTCGTGGCGACCTCGTGCACGGCCAGCTCGAACTCGCCGGTCCGCTCGGCGCCCAGGCCCCAGGCCAGGGCGACCCGGATCACCTCGGCGCGGACGTGCCCCAAGTCGCGCGGGCCGAAGGCGAACTCGACGCGGGGAACGCCGAGGTCCGGCAGGGCCTCGGCCAGCGGGTCGGGGCCCGGACCCGCGACGGCGGGCCCGGGCGGTCGATACCGGGAACTGATCCGGCCCAGCCCGCCCTCCACCACCGCGGGATGGGTGCGCCAGATCTCGTCAACGAGCGCCGAGCCGATCCGGCCCACGTCATAGAGGCACCGCAGCCGCCACGCCGGCGGCGCGGCGAACGCCTCGTTGAGCAACGCCTCGTGCAGCATGGATTCCCGCAGCTCCGGGCCGGACCGGGCCAGCCATGTCGGCTCGCCGATCCCCCGTACCAGCCGACCGCGCTCGACACCGAGATCCAGAAAATCCTGCCAGGCCGGAATAATCCGGGCCGGGTTACGACCAAGCTCGGCCATATCAAGAAAAGAGACACGCTGCGCGGCCCGACCGAGGGCGGCGCGTAACTGGCGTATCCGCGGCTGTGTCACGGCTACCAGGACGGCCTCGTCGACCGCGAGTCCGGCGAGCACGAAATCGCGCGTTGCGTTGAGGAAACCGGCGTCGCCCTGATACAGGAAAGCCTCGTGCCGAATCCCGTCGGCCCCACTTCCACCGGCGACCGGGCCACAGATGTAGCCCAGGGTGCTCCTGTGGCTCACTTCACACCCCGGCGCGGCAAAACGCTGGTCGCCCCCGTGGGAACCCACCCGCCCACTCACCGCGACCTCGGCGGCAGAATGCCGAGAATACACGCGGCCCGCGCCGGCAGCCCCGTCCCCAGTGTGCACGGGCACATCGTAGGTCATGCCGAACCAATGGGATATACCCCGCAACGCAATCAGACCGCCCAGCTCGTCAGAGCTGGTAGCGGAAACAACCCGACCAGCCCGGAACCGGTTCTCCGGCCGGGCGGACCACGCCGGGCCGGGCCGGTCGCCGCCGTGACCGCGCCACGCGGGGACGATGCCCGAGACCAGGAGGCCGGCGCCCGAGACCAGGAGACCGGCGCCCGAGACCAGGAGGCCGTGGGAACGCGGGAACGCGCACCGGGACCGCCGCCCGCGGGCGGAAAACCTCGTGATCACCCGTAGTCTCGCAGTCAGGGCGTCGGCGCGGGTCTCACCGCGCGGCGCCCGAGCGACGACGCGGCCGGCCCCGGCCCGGCGACCGAAGATCGACGAGAAGGCGGATCAGGGATTGTGACGACGACATCTGTCCCGCAGCGTTCCATCCATCAGCGGATCGCCGAGGAGCTCGGCGTGCGCCAGGGGCAGGTGACGGCGGCGGTCGACCTGCTCGACGGTGGTGCCACCGTGCCCTTCATCGCCCGCTACCGCAAGGAGGCGACCGGCACCCTCGACGACACGCAGTTGCGCACGCTGGAGGAACGGCTACGTTACCTGCGGGAGCTGGAGGATCGGCGCGCCGCGATCCTCGAATCGATCCGGTCGCAGGGCAAGCTGGACGACGCCCTGGCGGCGCAGATCCTCGCCGCCGACTCCAAGGCCCGGTTGGAGGACATCTACCTGCCCTTCAAGCCGAAGCGGCGGACCAGGGCGCAGATCGCCCGGGAGGCCGGCCTCGAACCGCTGGCGGAGAGCCTGTTGGGCGACCCCTCGCTCGACCCGTACGCCACGGCGACGGCCTACGTCGATCCGGAGAAGGGTGTGGCCGAGGCGGGTGCCGCGCTGGAGGGGGCGCGGGCGATCCTCGTCGAACGGTTCGCCGAGGACGCCGACCTGATCGGCACGCTGCGCGAGCGGATGTGGTCGCGTGGTGTCCTGGTATCCCGGGTCCGGGAGGGCAAGGAGGAGGCGGGGGCGAAGTTCTCGGACTACTTCGACTTCTCCGAGCCGTTCACCTCGTTGCCGTCGCACCGCATCCTCGCGGCGTTCCGGGGGGAAAAGGAGGAGATCCTCGACCTGGCCCTCGAACCGGACGTGCCGGCGGAGCCGGACGCCGCCCCGCCGCCCGGGCCGACCGACTACGAGACGCGGATCGCCGAGGCGTTCGGGATCTCCGACGCGGGCCGACCGGCGGACCGGTGGCTCCTCGACACGGTCCGCTGGGCCTGGCGCACCCGCATCCTCGTGCACCTCGGCGTCGATCTACGGATGCGGCTGTGGACGGCCGCCGAGGACACCGCCGTGCGGGTGTTCGCGGCGAACCTGCGTGACCTGCTGCTCGCGGCGCCGGCCGGAACCCGGGCGACCATGGGTCTCGACCCGGGGTACCGCACCGGAGTGAAGGTCGCCGTGGTCGACCCGACCGGCAAGGTGGTCGCCACCGACACCATTCATCCGCACGTCCCGGCGCGGCGGTGGGACGAGTCGATCGCCACCCTGGCCCGGCTCGCCCGGGAGCATCGCGTCGACCTGATCTCGATCGGGAACGGGACGGCCTCCCGGGAGACCGACAAGCTCGCCGAGGACCTCATCCGCCGGCACTCGGAGCTGTCGCTGACGAAGGTGACGGTCTCGGAGGCGGGGGCGTCGGTGTACTCGGCGTCCGCCTACGCCGCGGCGGAGCTTCCGGGGCTCGACGTCTCACTGCGCGGGGCCGTGTCGATCGCCCGGCGGCTGCAGGACCCGCTCGCGGAGCTGGTGAAGATCGACCCGAAATCGATCGGGGTTGGGCAGTACCAGCACGACCTGTCCGAGTCCCGGCTGTCGTCGTCCCTGGACGCGGTGGTCGAGGACTGCGTGAACGCGGTGGGGGTGGACGTCAACACCGCGTCCGCCCCGCTGCTGACCCGGGTGTCCGGAATCGGGGCGAGCCTCGCGGAGAGCGTGGTGCGCCACCGCGACACGCACGGGCCGTTCCAGACCAGGGCCGCCCTGAAGGACGTCCCCCGCCTCGGGCCGAAGGCGTTCGAGCAGTGCGCCGGCTTCCTGCGCATCCCCGGCGGGGACGACCCGCTGGACGCCTCCAGCGTGCACCCCGAGTCCTACCCGGTGGTGCGGCGCATCCTCGCGGCGACCGGCGGCGACCTCGGCTCCCTCATCGGCAACGGGGCGGTCCTGCGAGCCCTGAAGCCGAGCGAGTTCGTCGACGACACCTTCGGCCTGCCGACCGTCACCGACATCCTCGCCGAGTTGGAGAAGCCCGGCCGTGACCCGCGGCCAGCCTTCAGGACGGCGGCATTCACCGAAGGGATCGAGACGCTCGCGGACCTGGTCCCCGGCATGACCCTGGAGGGGACCGTCACGAACGTCGCCGCCTTCGGGGCCTTCGTCGACATCGGCGTTCACCAGGACGGCCTGGTGCACGTGTCGGCGATGTCGAAGAACTTCGTCAGCGATCCGCGCGAGGTCGTCAAGCCCGGCGACATCGTGACGGTGAAGGTTCTCGACGTCGACATCCCCCGCAAGCGGATCTCGCTGACGCTGCGGCTGGACGACGAGGCCGGTGCCGGGGGCCCGGGCCGCCGGGACGGCGAGGGTGACCGGCGGGGAGCCGCGGGTGCGGGCGCCGGACGCGGCGGAAGCCGTGATCATGATGATCGGCGGAATGGCGGCCGGGGCACCGCGAGTGGCGAACGCGGTGGCGCCGGCGGGCGCAGTGCCGGCGGCAGGAACGGTGCCGGCGGCAGGAACGGTGCCGGCGGCCGCGCGGGCTCCGGTGGCCGCGCGGGCTCCGGTGGCCGCGGCGGATCCAGCGTGCCGGACGGCGCGATCGCCGAGGCGCTGCGCCGGGCCGGCATCGTCAACGGCGACCAGATCACTCTCGGTGAGTCCGGCCGCAAGCGCGGCTGACCCACTGACCAGGTGACGGGTGGGGCCGGTGGGTCGGGCCGGTGGGAATCACCGGCTCCGGTGCCGCCCACCGACCCCACCCACCTGGCCCCCAGGGGTGCTTCGCGGATCGACGGTACGGATCCCCGAAGCACCCCGACGGCGGGCGAAGCCCGGTGTCGCCAGAAATACGGCATCGTCAGAAATACGGTGCCGTCAGAAAGAACCGATAATGATGCCGGTAATGGTGAGTCGATACTCGAAGGCGCTGAACAGCGGGGTGCGGCAGGCGGATATCACGCGACTTCGGTGAGCAGTCCGGTGGCAACATCGAAGATGAAACCGCGGATGGCGTCGATATGCGGGATGAACGGGCTCGCCTTGATCCGCGCAATCGACTGGCGTATGTCTTCGGCCAGGTCGGTAAACGACTCCACGGCCCATGCCGGTTTGATCCCGGTCTCGTCCTGGATCGAGCGTTTAAAATCGTCGTCGGTGAAGGTCAGCATGCCGCAGTCGGTGTGGTGGATCAGGATGATCTCGCGGGTGCCGAGCAGGCGCTGGCTGATCGCGAGGGAACGGATCTCGTCGTCGGTGACGACGCCGCCGGCGTTGCGGATGACGTGAGCCTCGCCGTCGCCCAGGCCAAGGACCGCGTAGACGTTGAGCCGTGCGTCCATGCAGGCGACGGCTGCGATGTGCTTGGACGGCGGCAGCGGAAGCGGCCCGGCGAAGGTCTTCGCGTAGGCGGCGTTGTTGGTCAGGTAGTCGTCGGTGACGGACATGGGTCCTTCCCGGGGGCGGATCGGTGGTGGAGGCCGGAGGTTCAGGCGGGATCCGCCGGTTCAGGCAGGATCCGCCGTGCCGGTCCAGGAGGCACGGAACGCCGCGGTGGTCGCGGCGACGGTGGTGGCGACCTCGGCCGGGTTGGCCGGGTTCGGGGCGTTGTCGAACAGGGCCGCCAAGCCCGCGACGGCCTTCTCCGCGCGGGGGCGCCAGCTTTCTTCCCAGGCGGCGAGAACCGCGGCGTTGTCGGGGCGTCCGGCGATGGCGTGGCGGGCCAGGGCCGCGCTCCACGCCCGGCTGCGGGCGCCGTCGACGCCGGACTCGCGCAGCAGCTGGGCGGTCAGGCCGTCGCCGTTGGCGTCCGCGAGGTCGGCGAGGACGGTCTTGAGCAGGGTGTCGAGCGCCGGCTTGACGACGAGGTTCAGTGCCGTGAAGGCCTCCGCCCAGTCGTAGGCGACCAGCAACCGCTCCAGCGCCTCTCGGGCGGGTTGCCAGGCCGGGTCGTCTTCCCAGAACCGTCGGGTGACCCTGCTGTCGGCGAGGTCGGCGCCGTGGACCAACGACAGCGCCTTGGCCCGGTAGGCGATCCACTGCAGGGCGCGCAGTTCGTCGGCGGCCTGGAAGAACGCGGCGTTGCTGACGTAGGCGCTGGGTCCGAGTTGGCCGACGTACAGGCTGGTGATCTGCAGCACGTGGAACAGGTAGCGGGCAGGCAGGTAAAGCCGCGCGAGGACACCCACCCAGGCCGGGTTCAGGCCGGCATCCGCATCGAGGGCCTCGAAGTGGTCGACGACACCTTCGGCGTAGATCTCCCGGTCGTGCTGCAGGGCGATGTAGCGGCGGTAGTTGAGCTGGGCGGGGTCGCGGAACGCCTCCCAGTCCACGCCCCGCAGCGGCGAGCCCTCGCGGTAGCGCAGGTACCACCGGTTGATCGGACTGTCGGGATCAAGGTCAAACGGGGCCGGCTGCCGCCCGAAATGGTAGTGGAAGTGGCCGGTGACGGTCTCGTACTCGTTGGGCTTGCGGCGGGCCCCGTCGAACACACTCCAGGTGCGCAGGGGCCTCGCCGTGGGGGCGGTGGTCATCCTCAGTCCTTCCGGTCCAGGTACCAGACGAGTTCGTCGTCGCTCACGTACCGCATCCGCCCGGCAAAGCCGGCGAGGGCGGGTTCGAGGGTGGCGAGCGGGACGGACCGGCCGGCGGCCTCCTCCAGGCTGGTGCGGGTAACCCGCAGGAAGCGGGGCGCGTTGATGCGCACGTAGCCGTTGCGGTCCTCCACGACCAGCGTCTGGTCGGGGTTGTCCTTCTCGATCGCGGCGTGCAGTGCCTCGACGACGTCCGGATCGAATCCGCGGACGATGGGGCCTACCAGGCGGCTGGAGTCGGCGGTCATGAAAATCGTCTCCCCGTCGGGGCCGCGGTCGCATCGCCACGGCAGCGGTGGTAATGACGTCGGCCGTCGGGCGGGATCCCGACAATGATCCGCTCGCCGTCGGCGCGCACCGGGAAGCTGTACAGCCGGCAGTCGCTCGGGTTGAGGCTCTCGCCGGTCGCCAGGTCGAACTCCCAATGATGCGCGGCGCAGGTGAGCACCCCGTCCTCGACGGCGCCGTCGACCAGCGGGAACCGCGAGTGCGGGCACACCGCCTGGTACGCCCGTAGCGCCCCGCCGGGCAGGTGTGCCAGCAGCACCTGCTCGGCGCCCGCGGTCACCTCGAGCACATCGCCTTCCCACACCTCGTCCAGCGAGGCGACGTCGGTCCACGCCACTGTGGTGCCACCCGCCGACGCACCACCCGCCGACGCGCTACTCATCGAAGAAGGCTTCGACATGGTCGAGCGGGCCGACGCCGGCCTCGCCGATGCGCGCCTCGCGGGCGAGCACCTGACCGTTGTGGCGGACCCCCACCGGCGCGTCGCTGGCCGGCAGACGCCGGCCCACAACGTGGTGAGCGATCTTTTGGCCGACAACCTCGACGGTGTCGGCGTCGTCCACCGCCACCAGCAGCGACACGAAGTCGTGTTCGAAAACCGCGCTCAGCGGCAGCAGAGCCATCGGGCCCCCTCGGAGTGCTCGTGGACGTACTCGTGGACGTACTCGTGGGAGTGCTCCTGCGCTCCGGGGGTTACCTGCGCCCAAGACGTCATCGCCGTGCCGCCCTGGCGCCGGTTGCGCCCGCCGCCGCGGCCTGCGCCCAGGCGTAGCCGGTGGCATCCTGTCCCTGCTCGGCCGGCGACAGCCCCATGTAGGCGAGCACGCCGCCGAGGTCGGGCGGGCTGATCTCGCCGGCGAGGAACCGGTCCACCAGCGACCGGTGCCCGGCGAACCGCTCCGGACGCCGCGCGAAGATCCACTTGCAGGGTTCCGAGCAGAACAGGTAGTCACGGCCCCCGTGGGTGTGGCGCAGCGGAGCGGCCGAGGCCAGCGCGCCGGCTTCCACGCCGGCGGCCCGCACGATCGGCAGCTGGCACAGATTGCACACCAACGGCAGCGTCTCCGGGAAGGTGGCCTCGGCCTTCCCCGCGCGGATGTTGTCGCCGATGACGTCCCAGTACTTGCCGAACGTGCGGTTCCAGCCCGGGTACTTCTCCTCCAGCCACACCCGCTCGTCCGCCGAGACGCCGGCGTCCGGGTTCCACCAGACCGTCGGCCGCCAGTTCCACACCCCGAGGTGAATCGCGTGGTGGTACCAGGTGAGTTCGTTGACGAACTCCTCCCAGTACCACGGATACTCCAGGCCGAAGTCCCGGAACTGGTCGGAGAACTGCTTGATCACCCACTCCTCGATGAATTCCTTGAACGACATCGTCCGATGCTCGAGCGGGGTGTAGTAGTCCATCGACAGGCCGGTCAGCAGCGCGAACACCCGCCATGACCGCCAGAACATGTGATCGATGAGGAACTGGCCCCAGTCCTTGTGGCCGCCCTCAGCAAGGATCTTGATGGTCGGCTCACCCTGCTGGGCATGGCGGGCCTCGTCCGTCTGGATACTGGAGATCAGCGAGCCGAACTCCAGGTCGCCCACCTTGATCGCGTCGGCCGCCATGCCGAGGAACTGCAGGTTCGTGAAACCGGTCTCAAGGGTGAAGGTGAGCTGCAGCGCGATCGACAGCGCGTCGTTGGCGACGAACATGTCGTCGAACAGCTGCCGGACCGCAAGCACGATCCAGTCGTTCGTGTGGAACGCCTTGAGCGCCCAGTCGGCCCGCGGCTCCTTCCCGATCAACCCATAGGGGAAGAACGCCTGGATCTGGCCGTGCCGGACCTCGTCGAGCGTGCCGAACGTCGCCGTATTGCGCCACGCCGCCGCCCGCCCGAACCGGCCCATCCGCGCCTCACCGATGGAGGCGAGGTACTCCGGCATCGTGATCGCGCCGTAGTGCGCCAGGATCACCGACTTCCATCCCGGGTCGAGCTTCTCGAACAGCGCCGAACGGGCGATCGCGTTCTTGACCGAGTACGTCGTGGTGTCCTTCGTCACCTGGTTGTGCACGTACTCCCGATAAGTAATCTTGTATGGCTCGTCCCAGGCCAGCCACCCCTCGGCTGAGACCCGGCCCGTCCCCGACAGCTCCTCTGGGAAGACGTCCTGCTCGGACACATAGCCAAACGACCAGTTGGTGTCGCGGGCAAGGTCGTACCAGTCACTGCGGGCAAGCTTCGGCATGCTCGCCTCCTTGGTGTTCCCTCACGGACGCGGACCGGACCCGCCCGGTCCGGCGACGCTCCCGCGCCGCACGGCCCAACCCGGCATCGGCCGCTATCTCGACAATTTCAGTCGACAAGGAGAACTATGTGCGGAGCGACCTTTGATGTCAAGGACTCCTAACGATCCGGTCCGGGCGGATCGGATTGCTAAGGTCCACTCACGGGTTCCGACCTTCCCCGTTACGACCCTCGCGGCGGGTCGGCCGTCGCGAACCCGGGAAAGTCCCAACGGCAGGAGGCAGCGGTGCTGGCGATACACGCGGCGTTCGGACCGCGCGCGTGAGGCCGCCCGGCACCCCCGAGGAACGCCACCCCGGACTCGACGCGAAGATCGTGGCCGCCCTCGACCGGATCGGCGAGGCCCTGCAGGTGCTCGCCCGCCGCCTGGCCGAGGCGCACGACCTGTCCCCCACCCAGCTTCGGGTCCTCGCCCGCATCTATGCGGGACCACCCCCGCCGGCCCGAACCAGCGCGCTGGCACGTGAACTCGACGTGGCCGACCCCACCGTCAGCGACGCCGTGGCGGCCCTGCGCCGCAAAGGGCTCGTAGGCCGCCAGCAGGACCCCGCCGACCGGCGTCACTACCGGCTACACCTCACCGCCGACGGCCAACGGACCGCGCACGCGGTCTCCCGGTGGACCGCCCCGGTCGAGGTAGCGACCTCCAGGATCCCCCGCCCGGACGGCGAGCACCTGCTCGCAACCCTCCTGGACCTGCTGGAATGCCTGCACGCCGAACATCTGATCAGCGTGACGCGCGCGTGCACCACCTGCCGGCACTTCGAACCCGCGCCCCGACCCGCCCGCCA
>NZ_CDWWXA010000144.1:0-10531 GCF_977971845.1 Frankia sp. CeCAU1
CGTCCGCCCCGGCCCCGACCCCCACATCGACATCGACATCGACGGCCAAGACCTGAACGCCTGACCATTGGGCCGCCGTCTGGGCAGGTCCCGGCGCCTTCCCGGCACGGGGATCAGCCCGGCACGGGGATCAGCCCGGCACGGGGAACGGTCTTCCCGCCCCGCTCAGCCGAAACGGTCCATGGGCAACGAGCGGATGTCGTCCCGGGAACCAGCGAGTGGCCCGCCGGTAAGCCGTGGCTTACCCGGCTCCTCGTCAACCCGGATACTGCGCGGCAGGGGCATCGGAACCGGCAGTTCCGCCTCAGGCTCCGGCGCGAGCGCCGCCAGGCTGGTCGCCGCCCACAGGTCCACCTCGACGATGATCTCGCCGTTCTCCGAGGACATCCGCAGCCGTCCCCCGTGTACCTCGACGAGGCGTCGCACGACATAGAGCCCCATGCCGGCCCCGTCCGTGGGGCGGGTCGCCGTGCTGTCCCGCTGGGTGAACGGTTCGAAGAGCTGGCGGATGGTGTCGGGGTCGAGATCGGGCCCGGGGTTGCGGACGCGCAGGACGACCTCGTCGCCCACCCGGCCGGCGATGAGCCGTACCGGCGCTCCCGGCCAGGAGTGCACCAGGGCGTTGTCGACGAGGTTCGCGACCACCTGGATGAGGGCCTGCCGGGCCATCCGCACCGGCAGCTGTGGCGGAAGATCCACCGTCACGCTGCTCGGCGACCCGGCGTACGAGAGCGTGGCGAGCACGTGCCGGACGACCTCCGGCAGATCGGCGATGGTGGTCTCGTCCGTGCCGGTGGCCGTGGCGGCCGTGAGCATGTTCTCCAGCAGGCGGGAGAGGCGATCGGAGTAGTTCACCGCCGCATCGAGCAGATCGTCGAGCTGGGCGTCCGAGAGCCGGTGGCGACGGCGCTTGATGGTCAGCAGGTTTCCGCGGATACCGGTCAGTGGCGTGCGGAACTCGTGCGACACCGTCGCAACCAGGTCGCTGCGGATCCTGTCGGTCTCCTCCAACCGGGCCATCAGGCTCTGCTGACCCTCGTAGAGCTGCTGCCGGTAGTGCTCCACCCGGCGGCGGGACTGCTCGTTGTAATGCCAGAAGACCATCTGTGCGCAGGCAAGGGCGAAGATGAAGCCGGCGTGCAGGCCGGCCACCAGCCAGGCGTTGTCCAGCAACTCCCCGTCGGCCGAGATGATGTTGCCGATCGCCAGATTGGCGACGAACACGAAGGCGATCGCCAGCAGGTAGACGGTCCACTCCTCGTAGAGCGCGATCAATGCGACGACCACGAAGAAGTGGAAGTACATCGGGGTGAGGCCGCCCGAGAGATGGACGAGGACGACCGAACAGCACAGCAGCCCGAGGCTGGCGGCCAGGGCACGGACCCGACGGCGGCCGGGCACCACCGCAGAGGCGAACAGCAGCGCCGGCAGACTGGCCGCCAGAAAGCCGTGCACGAGGCTCAGGTCGCGCCAGATCGCGTAACAGACGATGACCGGCGGGTGCATCGCCAGCACCAGGCACATCAACGTGTGACGGGCCGTCCAGTCCTCGATGGGCAGACCGCGGCCCTGGGGAAGCAGCGAGGTGACGCGCCGGGCAACTCCCGGCAGGACGTCCACCTGCTCCGGTGCCGATCCCGGCGGACGCAGCCGACCAGCATGGCGGGCGGCGCGCCCCACATGCGCACTACCATGCCGACGCCGTGCGCGTTCGGGTGTCGATGGACTGACGGTGGACATCCGCGCAAGTTTGTACCGATCCGGTGCTGGAGCACCATGGTTGTCAAGGGTGGTGTCGCATGGCGACAGTGCCCAGGTTTGACTAGGCCATCTGCACCACCTGGTACCGGGCTCAACGGAGCATGGCGCGGACCTCGCTCTCCCCGCCAGGCTGTGGTCCGCGGGGTGGCCCCGAGACGGCCCCCCATGG
Organism: Frankia sp. CeCAU1; assembly: GCF_977971845.1. Lineage (NCBI taxonomy): Bacteria > Bacillati > Actinomycetota > Actinomycetes > Frankiales > Frankiaceae > Frankia > Frankia sp. CeCAU1. Next base: position 1,931 of record NZ_CDWWXA010000144.1, read on the forward strand.
AGGAGGACACCGTGCCCTCAGTGGCCCTGACAGCCTCGACCGCTTCCGCGATCGCCCCGTCGACCGCGGGTCGGATCGGCCCGCCGCAGCCGGGTGCCACCGACGATCCCGCGCTGACCGCCGTCATGGCCCGAGCCGCGCGCCCCCGGCTGCGCCTGGTGGCCTCGACCCCGGACACCGAGATCGAAGTGGTCCACGGCCGCGGAGGCCCGGCGTCCTGCGGCTGCCGCGCGTGCACGATGGCCCGCCACCCCGCGGCCATGCTGCGGTTCGAGGTTGTGCGGTAGGCCCGGATCGCGCCCGACATAACGATGGCCCCCGGGAGAGAAACCCGGGGGCCATCGATGGTCTTGGTGCGAGGGCGTATCTCTCACCCTCTGCGAAGAATCAAAGACGAAATCACTGTGTAGCCCCGACCGGATTCGAACCGGCGCTACCGCCTTGAGAGGGCGGCGTCCTGGGCCGCTAGACGACGGGGCCAAGACTCTGGTTCTTACTTACGCGCTTACGCGCTTACGCGCGCGTCACACTATACAGTATAGCGGCCAGTTTCAACCAAGCGGTAGATCTGGTGCAGCTGGGGTACCAGGACTCGAACCTAGACTAACGGAGCCAGAATCCGTTGGGCTGCCAATTACCCCATACCCCATGGGCCCTGTCCGGGCGCTGCCTACTGTACCGCATGCAGAGGGCACATCAGCGCGCCGGGGTGCCGATGTACGCCGGTCATCCCCGTCACGTCCCGTGGCTGGGGCATCGGGAACGACCGGCAGCCACCCGATCCACGGCCACCCGGCGGAGGATCGCACCGCGGGCGCTAGCGAGCCGTCACCGGGTTGGTGAGGGTCCCGATGCCCTCGACTGTCACCGCCACCGTCTGCCCCGGTGACATCGGCCCCACGCCCGCGGGCGTTCCGGTCAGCAGCACGTCGCCGGGTAGCAGCGTCATGGCCGACGACAGGTAGGCGATCAACGAGGGGACGTCGCGCAGCAGCAGGCCGGTTCGGGAGCTCTGGCGCAGTTCGCCGTCCAGGGTGGTGCGGATGGGCAGATCCGCCGGGTCGAGATCCGTCTCGATCCAGGGACCGAGGGGGCAGAAGGCGTCATGGCCCTTGGCCCGGGTCCACTGGCCGTCCGCCTTCTGCTGATCGCGAGCGGTCACGTCATTGGCGCAGGTGTAGCCGAGCACCACCTCGAAGGCCCGTTCCACCGGGACGTCACGGCACAGCCGGCCGATGACGATCGCCAGCTCGCCCTCGAAGTCGACCCGCTCGCTGTCCGACGGAAGGATGATCGGATCGCCCGGCCCGGCGACACTGGTGGAGGGCTTGAGGAAGAGAATCGGACGCTGCGGCGGGGTGTCACCGCCCATCTCCTGGACATGGTCGGCATAGTTCCTGCCCACGCAGAGCACCTTGCTCGGCAGTACGGGAGCGAGCAGCCGCACGTCGCCGAGCCCCCGGCGGACGCCGGTGAAGGAGAACGGACCGAACGGATGCGGGGTGATGCCGCAGATCACGGCCGTACCCGCCTCGATCGACCCCTCCACAATCCCGAACCCAGGCTCCGAACCATCGGTAAACCTCGCGATACGCACCCCCAAACCGTACCGAGCCCGCGGAAGGCGCTGACACGACCCGCCGGTGGGCGGCCCCGCCACGCCGCGGGTATGACTTGTATGACCGACATGACCACGGCCGGGGCCTGATCAGGTTCGCCAGAACGGTGACGAGTGACCGAGAATCAGGCCAGAATCCGCGCCTGGTCCACCGCCTGGTCCACCAGCGGATGGCGGCCACCCGGTCCCGCTGTCCTGTACTGACCAGAGCCGACGCGGACAGCCGACATCACCGCGGAGCTACCCGGCAGAGGACCGGCAGAAGAGAGGAAAGGAAGACGGTGAGCGAGACCGACACCACCCCCGTCTACGACGTCGGCGCACCCGAGCCGAAGCCGATCGACGAGGAGCTGAGCGTCAAACTGGGCCACCTGGCCGAAGACGCGATCCTGCGGGGTAAACCCAACGGCGACGAGCGGTGCGACAACTGCCTGTACTACCTGGACACCGACAAGGACATCGCCTACTGCTGGCACCCGAAGCTGCGCGTTCTGGTCGGCTGCGACTGGTGGTGCCAGTGGTGGGAGGAGATCCCGCAGGACTGACCGCACGTAGCCGGCGGACCGGCCCCGCGGCGGCGGGCTGCTCCGCGGGCGATACGCCGGGCCACACCCCCGGGCGCGGCCCGCCCGGGGGTGTGGCCCGGCGTCAGGGCGCGACCGGGTCCGGGCTCTCCCCCTGCCGCCGCAGTCCGTAGTCGACGGCGTCCTCCAGAGCCGCCCAGGAGGCGGCGATGATGTTCTCGTCCACGCCGATCGTGTCCCAGCGCTCGCGGCCGTCGCTGGTTCCCAGCAGGACCCGGGTCACCGCGCCGGTCCCCTGCTTGCCGTCGAGGATCCGAACCTTGTAGTCCACCAGGTCCAGATCGGCCAACCCCGGATACGCCTTCTCCAGCGCGTTGCGCAGTGCCGTGTCGAGAGCGTTGACCGGTCCGTTCCCCTCCGCCGTCGCGACGTGGCGTTCGCCGTGCGAGGTGAGCTTCACCGTCGCCTCGCTGGCCACCTCGCCGCCCGGACGCTGCTCGACGATGACGCGCCAGGATTCGAGGGTGTAGAACCGCTGCCGGCCGGTTACCTCGTCGCGCAGCAGGAGTTCGAAGGAGGCCTCCGCGGCCTCGTAGACGTATCCGGCAGCCTCCCGCTCCTTGACCAGGTCCACCACCCGTCCGAGCGCCTCACGCTGGTTCGACAGGTCGAGGCCGAGCTCACGGCCCTTCAGTTCGATGGTCGCCCGACCGGCGAGTTCCGAGACCAGCATCCTCATGTCACTGCCCACGACCGCCGGGTCGATGTGCTGGTACAGGTCCGGATCGACCTTGACGGCACTGGCGTGCAGGCCGGCCTTGTGCGCGAAGGCGCTGGCCCCGACGTAAGGCCGGTGCGGGTCGGGCACGGAGTTGGTGACCTCGTCGATCGCGTGAGAGACCCGGACGAGCTCACGCAGCCGCCCGGGCGGCAGCACGGCCCGGTCCAACTTGGTCTCCAGGCCCGCGATGACGCTCAGCAGGTTGGCGTTCCCGCACCGCTCGCCGTAGCCGTTTGCGGTGCCCTGCACGTGGGTGACGCCGGCCTCCACCGCCACCAGGGTGTTCGCGACCGCGCAGTCGGCGTCGTCGTGGCAGTGGATACCGAGCCGGGCGCCGGTTGCGGCGAGAACATCGGCAACGACCGCGCCGATCCGCGTCGGGAGCATGCCGCCGTTCGTGTCGCACAGCACGACGACCTCGGCACCGGCCTCGGCCGCAACGGAGACGACCTCAAGAGCGTAGTCGGGATGCACCCGATGGCCGTCGAAGAAGTGCTCGGCATCGACGAACACCCGCTTTCCCTCCGCGCGCAGATGCGCGACGGTGTCCCGGATCATCGCGAGGTTCTCGGCCGGGGTGGTGCGCAGGGCACGTTCGACATGGCGCAGATCCGACTTGGCGACCAGGCAGACCACCGAGGTCCCCGCGTCCCGAAGCGCCGCCACCTGGGGATCGTCCGCGGCGGCGCGGCCCGCCCGCCGGGTGGCCCCGAAGGCGGTCAGCACGGCGGTCGTCAGGTTCAGTTCGCCGCGCGCCCGGGTGAAGAACTCCGCGTCCTTCGGGTTCGATCCCGGCCAGCCGCCCTCGATGAAACCGACGCCGAGATCGTCCAGGTGACGGGCCACCGCGAGTTTGTCGCCGACCGAGAGCGACAGCCCCTCCTGCTGGGTACCGTCCCGCAATGTCGTGTCATAAACGTGCAGGGAATCGGGATCGTATGGCCGCAAGGGGCGCCCCTCCGCAAGGATCTTGGTTCGTTCCGCCCCGGCCAAGCCGAGCGGTCCGGACAACCTCCGGCACGCCGAACCGAGCAGAGTTCGGGAACCTGGGGCCGCCACGCGCCCGGTCCCAGGGGTCAGCGACCGAAGCGCGCGACGGAGACGGGTTCGCCGCCGGGTGACAAGCCTACGATGTAACAGGCCCGACATGTGACGGGTGTGGCGTGCGCCATAGCGGAGGATCTCAGTCCCCCGCGAACCGACGTAGCCGGTCGACCTGCAGGATCGTGATGGTCTGACCTTCCGAGAGAATCCAGGTCCTCCGCTCGAACTCGCGCAACGCCTGGTTCACCGACTGGCGGGAACCGCCGAGCAGCGAGGCGATCTCGGTCTGTGTGAGGCCGAGTTCGATCACTGGACGCCCTGCCTCCCGCATCCGCAGCAGGAGCAACTTGGCCACGCGTCGCGGCAGATCGAGGAAGACGAGGTCGGCATTCGCTCCGGTGAGGCGTCGCACGTGCGCCACCAGTGCTCGGATGAGCTGCTCGGCGACGGCCGGTCGTTCCCGCACGAGTTCCCACACCGCGGTGCGGTCGAGAACCAGCGCGGTACTCGGTTCGAGCGCCTCGACGCCGGCGGACCGGGTCCCCCCTTCGACGATGTTGAGTTCTCCCAGGGTTTCCCGTGGCCCGACAATGTTCAAAACGTGATCACGGCCGTCATCGGCCTTCGTGAGCACCTTCAACCGTCCGGAGGCGACCACCAGAAGGGTGTCGGCGGGTTCGCCTTCCGTGAAGACAACCTGTCCACGCCGGAAACGTCGCGTGACGGCTCGCGTGGCGAGCCGCAACAGGTCCTCCTCCTGCAGTTCCTTCAGCAGCGTGGTCGCTCGGAGCAGGGCGACCGCCTCGTTGTCGTGCATGCGGTGACCGTAGCGCCGTCCGCCTGCCTCATGTTCCCCAACTACCCCGGACGACGGGATCGGATTCGGCGGCAGACCGCAAGCATTCCCGGCGTACGACACAGCCGACATCATACCGTAACATGATGGCTACTCCAGCAACGTACCACGTCGCGCATGGAGAGGATTCCGGCTACGCCACCACCCGAGGTAACGATGAGGTGCCGAAAACCACCTCGCAGCATCGCGGCAGCCGCCTCGTCCAAGGACCACTCCGGATCCGCGAAGACGACATCGCGGGTGAGATGGTCACCCGCGATCTCGACATCCGGATCCTGAGCCGCAGCGATCGACCGCAGAACGTCCCGTTCGGTCAGGATCCCGTAGCCCTCGCTGTCCGCATCGTGGACGACCGCGGCACCGACCTTGCGCGCCGCCATCAGCCTCGCCGCCTGGCGAAGCGTGTGCCCCGGGCCGATCATGAGAACAAGGGAGCTCATACCCTCCGAAACCCGCACGACGCCCTCCCGACGCTTGTGCATTCGTGAAAACTGCTACTCGCGACGGTAGGCCCTGCCTGCCGTGTTGACCAGAGCGCACGACGCTTCGGCATGGGCATTATGTGAGCCCGGCCACGCGGGGCCGGGCTCACGGCCCTGGCCGGGACGCGGGGGAACGTGGAACGCCCGCGACGACGCCGGCCACGGCGTTATTGCTGGACGAACTCGTTCCACTCCTGGTATCGGTCCAGTTCCCCTCGGGTCGCGCGGTGGAAGATCTCCAGCAGCTCCCGGGTGACGGGGCCCGGCTTCCCGCTCCCGACCTGCCGGTCGTCCACCTCGACGATCGGCACGATCTCGGCCGCCGTGCCGGTGAAGAACGCCTCGTCAGCCAGATAGAGGTCGGTGCGCACGATGTGCTGCTCGATCACCTCGTACCCCTGGTCGGCGGCGATCCTCATGATCGAGGCGCGGGTGATGCCACCGAGCGGACCGTCCGTGAGGAGCGGAGTGATGACCTTGCGTCCGGAGACGATGAAGACGTTTTCCCCGGTGCCGTCGGCTATGTGGCCGTTGGGGCTGGTCAGAATTGCCTCGTCGTAACCGGCCTTGACCGCCGCGACCTTCGCCAGGGACGAGTTGAGGTACTGCCCGGACGCCTTGGCCGCCGGCGGCGTGATGTTCGGGTCGTTCCGCTTCCAGGAGGAGATCATCGCGCGGGCGCCGTTCTCCTCCGCCTCCTCGCCAAGGTAGGCACCCCACGGCCACACCGCGATCATGACCTCGACAGGAGAGGGCAACGGATTGAGCCCCATCTCACCGTAACCGAGGTAGATCAGCGGCCGGATGTAGCAGGAGGCGATGTCGTTCACCGCGATGGTCTCCTTCGTCGCCGCGACGACCTGCTCCGGCGTGAAGGACGGCTCCATCACATAAATCTTGGCACTGCGGTAGAGACGGGCGATGTGGTCCGTCAGCCGGAACACGGCGGGCCCCTGGGCCGTCTCGTAGCAGCGGATGCCTTCGAACACACCCCACCCGTAGTGCAGGGTCGGGTTGAGCACGTGGATGCGGGCGTCGTCCCAGTCGACGAACTCTCCACTCATCCAGATCTTCGAGGTTGGGGTGATAGGCACGGCGACTCCAGGCCAAAGTGCGACGAAGCGAACAGGAGATGACGAATCCGCCGATCTTCGCCGTGGTGGGGCCCTGTCGGCTGCCGTCTTACCGGATCTACGGCTCCCGTAGAGAATAACCACGACGCACCTGGACCGGAAGGGCCCCGGGGCGATCAACCATCCGGCCTCCACCGGCGGCGTGGCGGGGTGACGCGAGGACCGGCGTGACGCGAGGACCGGCGTGACGAGAAGACCGGCGTGACGAGAACTCAGCCCGCAGCCCGCGCGGCGAGGTCCTCGCCACGTTCCCGGGTCGACGGCTGGGCCGCTCCCGCGGCGGCACGATCCGCCAGGGAGGAGGCGACGGCGGCCTCGACCTTCGCCGCCTCCTCGGCGTGGCCGAGATGATCGAGCAGCATCGCCACCGAGGCGACGGTGGCCGTCGGGTCGGCGAGCTGCCTGCCGGCGATATCCGGGGCGCTGCCGTGCACGGGCTCGAACATGCTCGGGTGGACACCGGAGGGATCGAGGTTGCCACTGGCGGCCAGGCCGATCCCGCCGGTGATGGCCGCGCCGATGTCGGTGATGATGTCACCGAACATGTTGTCCGTCACAACGACGTCGAACCGACCCGGATCGGTCACGAAGAACATCGAGGCCGCGTCCACGTGCTGGTAGTCGACGCGTACGTCGGGGAACTCGGGCGCCACCTCGGCCACGGTGCGCGACCACAGGTCGCCGGCCTTGGTCAGCACGTTGTTCTTGTGCACGAGAGTCAGGTGGCGACGCTCGCGTCGATCGGCCCGCCGGAACGCGTCGCGCACGACGCGCTCGACGCCGTACCGGGTGTTGAGGCTCTCCTCCGTCGCCACCTCATGGGGCGTCCCCTTCCGGAGCACACCCCCCGCGCCCGCGTACGGCCCCTCCGTGCCCTCCCGCACCACGATCATGTCGATGGCCGGATCTCCGGCCAGCGGCGAGCGGACTCCCGGATAGAGCCGCACCGGCCGGAGATTGACGTGATGGTCGAACTCGAACCGCAGCCGCAGCAGCAGGCCACGCTCGAGGACACCGCTGGGCACGCCGGGATCACCGACCGCCCCGAGCAGGATCGCGTCGTGACCGCGCAGTTCCTCCAGCACCGAGTCGGGCAGCGTCTCCCCGGTCTCGTGCCAGCGCCGGGCACCCAGGTCGTATTCGGTCGTGTCGACCTTGGGATGTACCGCGCGCAGCACCCGCAACCCCTCCGCCACCACCTCGGGGCCGATCCCGTCACCGCCAATCACCGCAAGCCTCATAGGCCGACTGTAGCGGCCGACCGCGGCCCCGCAGCGGTCCCACCCGGTCTGGCCCGCCCGACCGGTGCCGATCCGGCACGGGTCCGCACGGGGCCGCTCACGACGGGCCGCCGCCCCGACGGCCGTCATCGTGCTCCCGAACGGCCGCAAACCACCCCCGAATGGATGCTAACAGTAGCCATTTCATTACCTCAGTCCAAGCTCGGCGCTGGAACGGCGCCTCACACCTCCGCATTCGATCACCTTGAGTAATCGTAGTGCACCACCTCGCCAAATAAAGTTCACCCCCGTTGTCGCTGGATTGATTTCCATCGGCCGACTCGGACTACTCGCACGCCTCGCGTCGGCACCCGAAAATCCTGGCGAGCAATGACCGTTTTGGCAACGGATCAACGATGAACGACGCCTCCGGCGCCCAGAAATCGCCGATCTTGCGTCGGGGACACGGGAAGGACGATGAACGGCAATCTGACCGCTACCCGCCGGTCACACAAAAGAGCGCAGGATTCACAACTCCGGACGGTACTCGCGCCCGGCATCGCGGCCGGATGGTAAGAAACTCAGTTACAGGACAGGTGCGACGTGCTTCGATGCGAGGGGGTGCACGGCGCATGATTACTCGGCAGCGGACTCCCGCGGGACCTCCGTCCAGCGACCGCCCCGATGTCGGCGACGCGGCTGTTTCGTCCGGTGGCGCGGCCGAGGGCAGGACGCTGCCCGCGGCCGATGGGGCGGGTCCCCTCGGCCGGTTGAAGAACGGCGACGGCGGTGGGACGCGTGGCGACGACCGGCCCGACCTGCGCCGAATTCTCGCCGACCCCGACGAACCCGTGCTGTTCTTCCAGCCGATCGTGGATCTGCAACGGGGGGTCATCGCGGGGTATGAGGCGCTAGCACGCTTCCACAGCCACCCGGCCCACCC
>NZ_CDWWXA010000145.1:0-743 GCF_977971845.1 Frankia sp. CeCAU1
TGTACTGGAAGCCGGTGTATTACATGCTGGAGGATTCCTTCGAATGCTGGCTGCTGAACGCCCAGCACATGCACAATGTTCCGGGTCGGAAGACGGATGTGACCGATGCGGCGTGGATCGCGCAGCTGCTGGAACATGGTCTGGTCCGGCCGTCGTTCGTGCCCCCGAAACCGATCCGGGCGTTACGGGATCTCACCCGGCACCGGCGCACGACGATCGAGGACCGTACCCGGGCGGTGCAACGCCTGGAGAAGGTCATGCGGGACTGTGGGATCAAGCTGACGTCGGTGGCCTCGGAACTGTTGGGGAAGTCCGGTCGGGTGATGATCGAGGCGATGCTCGCCGGGGAGGAGGACCCGGAGGTGCTCGCGGATCTCGCGCGGCGCCGGCTGCGGGTGAAGATCCCGCAGTTGCGGGAGGCGTTGGCCGGCCGGCCGTTGGCGGATCACCAGAAGCTGCTGGTCCGTCAGTTGCTGGCGCAGATCGACCTGTGTGATACCGCGGTCGCGGAGCTGGACCGCAAGGTCGAGGTGATGCTGGCCCCTTTCGTGGACCTGGTGGGGCGGGTGATGACGATCCCCGGGGTGGCCCAGCGGACGGCGCAGTGTCTGATCGCTGAGGCGGGGATGGACATGGGCCGCTTCCCGACCGCGGGACATCTGGCGTCCTGGGCGGGGATCTGTCCGGGCAACCACTCCTCCGCCGGCACGTCCCGGACCGGGCGCACGCGGCAGGGCTCGACC
>NZ_CDWWXA010000145.1:1034-1656 GCF_977971845.1 Frankia sp. CeCAU1
CGGTCAGCCACGCCCGCAACCGACCCAGCCCACACCGGAAATCCTCACCTCAGAGGGCGGCTGGTCGGTTTTCCGCGCTGGCGGGTGCGGTGGGCCAGGCGGCGGTGTCATCGCGGATGATCGGCTGGCCGGTGACCTCGAAGCGGTGTCCGTCGAGGTAGGTGATCGTGACTTCGACGGGGCGTCCGCTGGTGCCGCTGATCGAGATGCGGGTGAGGACGAGCAGCGGGGTGCCGCGGGAGACGCCGAGGTCGCGGGCCTGCTCGGGGGTAGCCGCGGCGGCGCCGACGCGGGGGTGCCAGGTGAGGGGGCCGTGGCCGAAGTCGTGTTCGAGCCGCTCGTAGATACCTCCGGGTCCGGTGGAGGCGGCTTCGAGGATGGTGCCGCGGGCGAGCGCGGCGGGAAGGTAGGAGTCGGCGATCTGGACCGGGTGGCCGTCGGGGCCGACGATCCGGTGGCGTTCCAGCACATCGCTACCGATGGGGACGTCGAGGAGGCGGGCGATGTGTGGGGGCGCGGGCAGCCAGCGGCGGGTGGGTGGCGCAGTGGGTCGCCAGTGGCCGGCGGCGGCGTTGAAGATGTAGCCGAGTTCGTTGCGGCGTCCTGACCGAAGCCCTCGGCC
>NZ_CDWWXA010000145.1:2005-11145 GCF_977971845.1 Frankia sp. CeCAU1
GGGTGGCGCAGTGGGTCGCCAGTGGCCGGCGGCGGCGTTGAAGATGTAGCCGAGTTCGTTGCGGCGGACCTGGCTGCCGACGTCGACGGGCTGCGGGGGTGCGGTGGGGTCGAGGACGAGGGCGCCGGAGCGGTCGGCGATGCGGATGCGGCCTTCGAGGGCCAAGAGGCCGAGGGCTTCGGTCAGGACGCCGCGGCCGACGGAGAACTCCGCGGTCAGCTGGCTGTGGCCGGGCAGGCGGCTGCCCACGGGGTAGGGGGTGGGGTCGGCGTCGAGGCGCCGGCGTAGCTCGGCGGCGATTTCCTCATATCTGGGCATACCGGCACTCCTCGTCACTCAAACTGTACCGGTACTGTTTTCGATCTCTCGATAGGATCACTCTTCCTGTACCGGTACAGCAGACGTTACCAGCGTGTAAGAGCTGGTTTCAGAACGATCCTTGGATCTTGCGAAGGCAGATGATCGAGCAGGCCAGCGTGAGGAACGCCTGATGGATGTCGTCGCGGCGTTCCCAGCGGGTCCGGAGTCGGCGGAACTGGTGCAGCCAGCCGATGGTTCGCTCGACAGGCCAGCGCTGGGTGCCAAGACCCGAGCCGTGCGGCGTCCCGCGTCGGGCGATGACCGGCGTGATCTGCCTGCGGGTGAGCTGACGGCGGTAGGCGTCGTGGTCGTAGGCACGGTCCGCGAGCAGGTAGCGGGGGCGGTGGCGAGGCCGACCGCGGCGGCCACGGATCAGCGGGATGGCGTCGACCAGCGGGATGAGCTGAGTGACGTCGTTGCGGTTACCGCCGGTCACCGATGCGGCCAGCGGAACCCCGGTCGCATCGGTGATCACATGGTGTTTGCTGCCGGGATGCGCCCGGTTGACCGGGCTCGGCCCGGTCTGGGCCCCCCCTTTTAGCGCGTGCAGGTGAGAGGAATCGACCAGCGCCCGATGCAGGTCCAGCCCGTCGGCGGCGTTGCACTCGGCGAGCAGCGTCTCGTGCAGACGCTGCCAGACCCCGGCGGTCTGCCAGTCCCGTAGCCGCCGCCAGCAGGTCACCCCCGACACCCCGAACAGGGTGGTCGGCAGCCGCCGCCACGGCACGTCGTTGCGCAGCACCCACAGGATGCCTTCCAGTGCCGCCCGGTCATCCGCTGGCAACCGACCCGGGTACCGGAACCGCCGCGTGCGTTCCGGGAGCAGCGGCGCAAGCCGCGCCCACAGCTCCTCCGTCACCACCTCATCGCGCATGGCACCAGAGATCTACCGGCTTGTTCGAGATCATCCTGGTATGACACGCCGTGGTTGACCGATCTTTGTGAAACCGGCTCTAACGCCACGACGGGTGAGGTGTTCGATGCCAGCTGATCACTACCAGGAGTCGACGTACGGCGATGCGATCGCCGACACCTACGACGACCTCTACGGCACCTTCGCCGCGGACCCCGTGCAGATCAAGGTGCTCGCCGCGTTCGCCGGGGACGGCCCGGCGGTCGAGGTCGGCTCGGGCACCGGACGGGTCGCGCTCCCCCTGGCCCGCGCGGGGGTCCCGGTCGTCGGGATCGACGCTTCCGGGGAGATGACCCGCCAACTGCACCGATCCGCCGTGGCAGAGGGGCTTGCGGTCACCGCAGTCGAAGCCGACGCGGCGACCTTCACCGTCGCCGACCCGGTCCCCCTGGTCTATGCCGTGTTCAACACGTTCTTCCTCCTCGCCGACCGCGACGTCCAATCCCGGTTCCTGGCGCAGGCCGCGAAGGCCCTCGGCGACGGCGGATCGCTGGTGCTGGAGACGTTCGTGCCCCGGCCGGGGCGGCTGCCGGACGGGCCGCATCCCGGCATGTTCCCCGCCGACTCGGCCGTGGTGGTCAAGCAGCGCAGCACCGAGCGTGTGGTGCTGTTCGCCGCCACGAACACTCCCACCGCCCGCACCTTCGACTACCACGAGATCGTGCTGGCCGACGGTGCGCCGGTCCGGATGTACCCGGGCCGGATGCTCTACCTGTGGCCCGAGGAGATCGACGCCCTGGCAGCAGCCGCGGGTCTCCGACTCGCGTACCGGTGGGGCGACTGGGACGCCACCGCCTACGACCCCAACGCCGCCCGCAAGCACGTCTCGGTGTACCGCCGCTGAACGACGGTCCCGCGCTCAGCCGCGAGCGGCGTCGCGGCGGTCGTAGGCGTGGGCTGCGAGGTCGCGGCAGACCACGGCGAAGTCGAGACCGGCGGCGTGCAGCCCCATCGGCCAGGTGCTCGTGTCGGTCATGCCGGGGGCGACGTTCACCTCCAGGAACTGCGCGACCCCGTTCCCGTCGACGATCAGGTCGGTGCGGGACAGGTCTCGCAGGCCCAGCACCCGGTGCGCCGTGAGCGCGGTCTCGGCGGCGGCGCGCAGGATCTCCTCGCTGAGGCGGGCCGGGGTGAAGAACGAGGTGGCACCCGCGGTGTACCGGGCCGCGTAGTCGTACACCCCCGCCCTCGGCTCGATCTCGACGGCCGGCAGTGCGACCGGCCCCTCCCCGGTGTCGACGACCCCGATGGCGATCTCGACCCCGGCGACGGCCTGTTCGATCAGCGCCGAGTCGTGGTAGCCGAAGCAGCTCATCAGCGCCTCAGCGAGTTCACCCGCGTCCTCGACGCGCGTTACGCCGAACGCCGACCCTCCCGCGCGGGGCTTGACCACGACGGGCAGTCCCAGGCGGGCGACGATCCGCTCGATCAGCGCGGCGGCCCCCAGATCGTGAAAGGCCTCGCGGGGCAGCGTCACCGCCGCCGGGGTCGCCACCCCCGCCGCGGCGACCGCCGCCTTCGCTGTCGCCTTGTCGAACGCCACCCGGCACGCCGGGGGCAGGGCGCCGACGTAGGGCAGGTCGTACAGATCCAGCACTTCGCGGATCGTGCCGTCCTCCCCTGAGGTCCCGTGTAGTACCGGGAACACCACGTCGGGCGGGTCGGCAGCCAGCGCGGGCAGCGTCGCGGCGTCGACATCCGCCAGCTCGGCCTCGACCCCGATGCGGGCCAGCGCGTCGCGCAGCTTCCCCCCCGAATGCAGGGAGACCTCCCGCTCGGGGGACAGCCCGCCGGCGAGGATCAGCACACGGCCCAGATCAGTCATCGTCGGATCCTTCACGGTGTCGGGCATATCAGGGACGGGAGGGGTGGGAACCGAAGGTGTCACGCAGGGCCAGCTCGTCGCGCACGACCGCACTGAGGCGACCGACCCCCTCCCGGATACGCTCCGGGGACGGGTAGCAGTACGACAACCGCATGCTGGTACCACCCGACCCGTCGGCGTAGAACCCGACCCCGGGCACATAGGCCACCCGGGCGGCGATCGCCCGCGGCAACATCGCCTTCGTGTTCACCCCGTCCGGCAGCGTCAACCACACGAAGAACCCCCCGTCCGGCCGAGTCCAGGACGCACCGGCGGGCATCGCCTCGTCCAGGGCGTCGAGCATGGCGTCGCGGCGCTCCCGGTACATCTCCCGGAACGCCTTCACCTGCTCCGTCCACGGCTGCGTCGCCAGATACCGCTCCACCGCCAGCTGCGTGAACATCGACTGCGACAGGATCGCCGACTCCGCCGCCAACACCAGCCGCGCCGTCACCGCCGGCGGAGCCAGCGCCCACCCCACCCGCAGCCCCGGCGCCAACGTCTTCGAGAACGACCCCAGATACACCACGTCGTCCGCCGCGTCGGCGCGCATCGCCCGCACCGGCTCACCCGTGAACGACAGCAACCCGTACGGGTTGTCCTCCACCACCAGCACCCCCGCCCGGCGGCACAGCTCGATCACCTCGGACCGCCGCGGCGCCGTCAGCGTGATCCCCCCGGGATTCTGAAACGTCGGCACCGTGTACAGCAACTTCACTTGGGCACCGTCCGCGGCCAGCCGCGCCAACATCTCCGCAAGCGCGCCCGGCGACAGGCCGTCGCCATCCATCGGCACATGCACGATCCGCGCCTGATAGGCCGCGAACGTGTTGATCGCCGTCACGTAGGTCGGCCCCTCGGTGACGACCACGTCGCCCGGGTCGATGAACACGCGGGTGAGCAGATCCAGCGCCTGCTGCGACCCGGCGGTCACCACCACATTGTCAGGGTGGGCGTCGGTGATGCCCTCCATCGCCATCACGTCACAGATCCGCGCCCGCAACCCCGGATCGCCCTGCGCCGAGCCGTACTGCAGCGCCACCGCACCCCGGCTGCGCACCAGCTCCGAGACCGTCGCCGCGACCGCCTCCAACGGAAGGACGTCCACCGGGGGCATGCCGCCGGCGAGTGACACGATCTCGGGACGGGATGCCACCGCGAACAACGCCCGAACCTCGCTCGCGATCATCCCCTGAGCACGCTGGGCGTACTGATCCCGCCACCGATCGAGAGTCACGCTCCGCGAGACTACCTGCCGTACCCACCTCACCGCACACCAGGCCGCGACCACCACGACGATCGCCATCCGCCCTGCCAGTCCTCGACGCCATCACGATCATCCTATCGAGGCGTCGCTACGACCGTTTGCCCCCGCCCTCCACTGTCCGGTCCGTCACCCGCCGCCTGGGCGCCGGCTGGAGCGTCGACATCGACGGCGATAGGTACCTCGCGCAGCAGATCCTCGCCTTCCTGCTGTCCGATCTCGTTCGCGGTGCCGAGACCCACCTCGGCGAGGCCGTGGGCTCGGCCGTCATCTCGGTCCCCGTGACCGCCGGCTACCCGCTGCGGCGGGCGGCGGCCGAAGCCGCAGCGATCGCCGGCCTGAGAGCCGAGCTGCTCATCAGCGGCCCCACCCTGACGGGCCTCGCCTACGCCCACGACAAGGGAGACCGGGAACAGACGATCCTGGTCTTCGACCTTGGCGGTGGCACCCTGGACGTGTCGGTGCTGGAGCTCGGGGACGGTGTGGTCGACGTGAAGTCGACGGCGGGCGACCCGGGCCTCGACGGCGGGCGACCCGGGCCTCGACGGCGACGACTGGGACCAGCGGATCATCGATCATCTGGTCAGGACCTTCCAGGGCCGGCACGGCGTCGACCTCGGCACGGACAGGACGGCGCTGGAGCGGCTACGGGAGGCCGCCGAGAAGGCCAGGATCGAACTGTCGCAGTCCACCCAGACCTCGATCACCCTGCCCTACCTCACCACCTCGGCCGAGGGCCCGCTGCACCTGGATGTGACCCTAACGCGGGCCGAGTTCCAGCGAATGACCCAGGATCTGATCGACCGCTGTCGGATCCCGTTCCGGCAGGCCGTCAAGGACGCCGGGATCAAGGCCAGCCGAATCGACCACGTCGTGCTCATCGGCGGCTGCACCCGGATGCCGGCCGTCGTCGACCTGGTGCGCGAGCTGACCGGCGGCAAGGAGCCGAACAAGAGCGTCAACCCCGACGAGGTCGTCGCCGTCGGCGCCGCGCTGCGGGCCGGTATCAGGATGGGGGAGGTCAGGGACGTCTTTGACCTCGATGTCATTCCGCTGTCCCTGGGCGTCGAGACCGAGGGCGGCGCCATGACCACGTTGATCGAGCGCAACACCACGATCCCGACGAAGCGCTCCGACATCTTCACGACGGCCGAGGACAACCAGCCGTCCGTGCGGATCCAGGTGCTCCAGGGCGAGCACGAGATGGCGGCCCACAACAGGAAGCTCGACAGGTTCGAACTCACCGGCCTGCCCGCGGCGCGGCGCAACGTGCCGCGGATCGAGGTAACCATCGACATCGACGGCGACGGCGACATGTACGTCTCGGCGAAGGACCTCGGCACCGGCCGGGAGCTGTCGGCGCAACTCGGCGCGGACACCGCGCTGTCGCGACAGGACCTCGACCGGATGACGGCGATCGCGCGCAGGCAGTTCGTTCGACCAGGACCGCCGACGCCGCGAGGAGGCCGAGACCCGCAACCAGGCCGAGCCACTGGCCCACGCGGCCGAACGACTCCTCGCCGAGCGCGGGAGCCGGTCCAGAGCCGCCGCCCGCGCCGACGTCGAACGAGGGCTCGCCACACTGCGCGCTGCCCTCGCCGGCAGCGACCCCGCCGCGATCCGCGCCGCCGCCGAGGACCTGCGAAGACGGCTCCGACGCACCGCAGGCACACCCGAACTGCTCAAACGACCCTGGCGGCGCGCCGGACGTACGGAACCTTGATCGCGGCAGTCGGCGTACTGCGCCCGAGCCGTGCGGCGTGTGCAACGCGGGTGCGGACCAAGGGCCGTCCGGACCACCTAAAGATGCTGGTGAGACGCCTGAAGCTATGCCGGCACGATCGGTACCACCCCCAGGACACACATGCCTCGATCTGCGCGTCCGCCAAACCCACCCCGACTGTTGTACGTTTGTTGTACGGTGGCCTCATGAGTGTCGGGTTCCGTCCCACCGAAGAGGACCTCCGGATCGTCGAGGCCAACCGCCGTCAGGACGAGAAGACCAGCGACGTCATCCGGCGTGCCCTGCGGCTGCTGGACCGGGAGGCGTGGGAGACGCGCGCCCGCGAGGACATGCACCGGCTGCGGAACGAGGACCTGTCCGCCGAGCCCGACGCGTGGGGGTATGACACCAACGGCAATATTGTGATCACAGGTACGAACCTCGCGGTACCAGCCAGGTCCCAGGACCAGCCCTGATCCGCGGGGCGGTATACCCGGTCGACCTCGGCGACGCCAAGCGCGGGCATGAACAGCGGGGGCGTCGGCTCGGCCTCGTCCTGAGCATGGAACAGAACACGTGGTCCACGGTCACGATCGCTCCCACGTCGACCAGCGCGCAGGCATCCACCTTCAGACCAGAGGTGATCATTGCGGGACGGTCGACCAGGATCCTGATCGACCAGATCCGGACCATCGACAGCGCCTATGTCGCGGGTGAACTCGTGGACTACCTCTCCCGCGATGACATGGCCCAGGTCGAGCACACCCTCTCGCGCTACCTCGGCCTGCTTCGCTAACGCGTCGCCCGGTGCTCCCCGTAGATCAGCCTCCCCTCACGACTGGACACCCACCGGGCATCTTGTGGACGTCCCCCCAGCAGCCTCCGCCTGGCGGGCCAGACTCTGTGGGACATCTGTGGGACATCTGTGAGAACGGCTGCCCCATTGACCCGGTCTCGAAAAGGAGGCGAAGATCGGTGGCAGGCGTCAGGCACGTGCTGTTCGACGCGGACGGAGTCCTTCAGGAGATCCCTGTAGGTTGGTACGCGGCGATGGAGCCGTACCTGGGCGAGCGTTCGCGGGAGTTCCTCCACCGGACCTGGAAGGACGAGCTCCCGATGCTCGCGGGGCGCGGTGACTATATGCCGGTGCTCGCGGCGACCCTGGCCGAGTTCGCCGTATCGACGCCGGTCGAAGACGTGTACCGAGACGTGTGGCACCGGATCGACGTCATGGACGAATCTCTCGCGCTGGTCCGGGCCCTGCGGTTGCGCGGTTACGGTGTCCATCTCGGCACGAACCAGGAGCGGCACCGCGCCGCCTACATGCGCTCGGCGCTTGGCTACGACCGCTTGTTCAACGTCAGCTGCTACTCCTGCGACCTCGGCATCGCCAAGCCCGCCCCCGCCTTCTTCACCGAGGCCGCCCGCCGCATCGGCGTGGACCCGGCCAGCATCCTGTTCATCGACGACAACGAGAAGAACATCGCAGGCGCCCGTATCGCTGGTCTCGCCGCGGAGCAGTGGACCATCACCCAGGGCCGCCACACCCTGCTCCCCTTGCTCGCCCGACATGACGTCATCCCAGACCACACGGGTTGATTCACTCGCAGCAGGATTCCACCAGACGTCGGGCCGCTGGAACCATGTCGCCGCACAGTCCCATCGGCCGAGCCGCGCGGCATGTGCACCCCAGGGATGGACCCGGGATGCGACCCGATCACCCAAAAGATGCCGGTCAGAACCTTGATGGCGGTACAGGCACGGTCGGTACCATCCCCGGGTTGCAGATGCAAGGCCGCTTGGGCTCCGCCCTTCCGCAGGCCGCACTTTGGCTTATTTTGTCCATATGGATGAAGGGTGGCCCGGTCAGGGCCCACAAAAGCCCTGGCCGGGCCGGCGCTGGCTCAGAGCACCGTCGGCTGGTGGTGGCTGCCGTACGGACGGGTGATGATTTCCATACCATGCCCCGCCGGATCCATAAAGTACACGCCCAGGCCACCGTGGTTTCGGTTGGGGAGTGTCAAGATAACGGCTCTGCCAAGATAACGGTGTAAATCGGGTTGAGGTGGGCTACTTGCGGCCTGCGGTGAGCCGGCCGTCGAACGCGACGTCGAAGGCGTTGAGAGCGCCCTTCCAGCGGATCACCCAGCGCTTGCGGCCCTGCCCGGTGGGGTCGAGGCTCATGACCGCCAGGTAGATGCACTTCAGCGCGGCGGTCTCGTTCGGGAAGTGCCCGCGGGCCCGGACCGCGCGGCGGATCCGGGCGTTGACGCTCTCGATCGCGTTGGTCGAGCAGATGACCCGGCGGATCTCGGCGTCGAAGGCCAGGAACGGCGTGAACTCCGCCCAGGCGTTCTCCCACAACCGGACGATCGCCGGATACTTCCCGCCCCAGGCCTCGGCGAACTCCAGCCACCGCTCGGTGGCGGCGGCCTCGGTCGGGGCGGTGTAGACGGGCCGCAGCGCCTTCGCGATCTGGTCCCAGTCCTGCCGGGCGGCATACCGGAAACTGTTCCGCAGCAGGTGCGAGTTATGCCGACGTCGACATAAGATCCATTATGCCGACGTTCGAGTTATGCCGAGGCGCGACCCGAAGCCGCCGCTACCAGCCTCTCGTACCGCAAGGAGGTCGGCATAATTCGGCTGGTTCGATCTTCCCTTGTCGCCGCGATAAGGGATGCGTCCAGGGTAAACATTCACGTAGATTCGTGATCTTGCGGTGAGTGGCTGGTGTTGGAGCCGGGTGTGGATGTTGTTTGCCGTTCTGGTGTGTCGTGCGTGGCGGCGTGGTCGGGGCGTGGTGGTGTGGCCGGGTGCCGCCGGAGGAGATGTCGCGTGAGGGGCTGGTTGCTCTCGTGGTGGCGCGGGCGGGGCTGATCGAACAGCTGCGGGCCGGGATCGCCGAGCGGGAGGAGCGGCTGGCTGGGCAGGAACGTCGGGTCGAGGAGCTGGCGGCGGAGGTCGACCGGTTGAGGCGGGCGGGCTCGCGGAACTCGGGGAACTCGTCGTTGCCGCC
>NZ_CDWWXA010000146.1:0-1998 GCF_977971845.1 Frankia sp. CeCAU1
GACGGGCGGGACGGGAGAACGGGCGGACGGGGGCGTCACGGCGGCGGCGAGACGGGGAAGCAGCAGGCCCAGAGGCGCGTCGACTCGGACGGCCGCGCGGCTGTCCCCCCGAGTCGGACCCTGGTTGACGATCGCGACCGGGATGTCGAGCTCCGCCGCACGGAGCACGAACCGGTAGCCGGACATCACCGTCAGCGACGACCCGAGGATCAGCAGCGCCCTGGCCCCCTCGACCAGCCGGAACGCCTCCGCGACACGCGGCCGCGGCACGGTCGCGCCGAAGAACACCACGTCCGGTTCCAGCTCGTCACCGCCACACCGGCGGCAGCCCACCATGACGAAGGCGGCGACCATGTCGTCGGGGAGCGTGACATCGCCGTCCGGGTTGGTCTGCGCGGCGCCGACATGGAATCCGGGATTGACCGCCCGCAGACGCTGGTCGAGCTCGAGGCGAGGGCTCACGTCGCCGCAGCCGCGACACAGCACGCGCGACAGCCTGCCGTGCAAATCGATGACGCGCCGTGAGCCGGCGCGCTGGTGCAGGCCGTCAACGTTCTGCGTCACGACGCCGGTCACCAGGCCGTCCTGCTCCAACCGGGCCAGTGCCCGGTGGCCCGGGTTCGGCTCCGCCCGGGCCACCCGCCGCCACCCGGCATGGCTGCGGGCCCAGTAGCGGTGCCGGGCCGCGGGATCATCGGTGAACTCCTGGTACGTCATCGGGGTGTGACGGCGCAGTGCCCCGTTCGGACCCCGGTAGTCCGGAATACCGGAGTCGGTGGAGAGCCCCGCACCGGTTACCACCGCGACCCCGCCGGCCGCGACCAGCGAGCAGAGCCGGTCGAACGCCTCGCCCCCGCCACCCGCCGCCTGCTGTCGCGCACCGTCCCTCACACCGTCCATGCTGCCCGATCCGCCCGTGCCCCGGATGCCCGTTCCGCGCCACCGCTCCCTGCCCGTCCGGGGATGGAGCCGGGGGAAGACGTCCCGGCAGGTTGATGTTTCGGACACCGGCATCGATACGTCGTGTAGTCGTCGTAGCTGTGTGGTGTGATCAGGCTCTGAGTCGTACGGTTGCGGCGAAGCCAGCCTTCCCGAGGATGGTTACGACGATGGACGGCGAGAACGCACAGGTCAGCACCAGGCACGCCGAGTCGGGGGATGCCCGGCGCCACCCCTCCGGCCCAGTCGCTCACGGCAGGTCAGCCGCGTCGACCACGACCAGGACCACCGTCAAAACCGTCGGCATGGCCGCCGGCACGAGCGTGGGCCGACCGGCCGCGATGGAGGCTGAGCTGGCCTCGGTCCATCCCGGTCCGGCCGCGCCGGTATGTGAGGCGGCCGGGCGCATCGCCCGGTCGGAGGAGACCATCGAGGCGGAGGTCATCCGCCTCTTGCCCGGAGCCCTCGCCGTCGTCCGCACTCCCGCCGGAACGGAGGAGGTGGGCATCGCCCTGGTTGACGCCCATCCCGGAGATGCCGTGCTGGTTCACGCCGGGGAGGCGATCGCCGTTCTCTAGCTCATCCGTTCGTCCGTCCGGGCCAGGCCCATCCAGGGCAGGGGGATGCAATGACGGTTCGTTCGCCGTTCAACCAGACCGCGGCGATCGCGGACGCCGAGATCTACCGCGAGGAGCCCATCCGTCCCGACCGCGCCATCACGCGCGGCTCGGACCGGCGGATCGGGGTGCTGACCCCACCGTGCTATGCCCTCGCCCACCCGGGGGAGCGTTCGCACGCCCACGCGGAGTGTCTCCTGGAGTGCGGCCCCGCCGCCATCCCCGACGTCACGCTGCGGGTCCGGGTGCGCTACCTGCAGATGACGGTCCGTTTCGTGGATCGTGACCCCGGGGACGGGGGCCGCTTTCCACCAGGCTGCCGGCCTGCGGGAGATGCCGAGCCCCGCGGCTGGGACGAGTTCGTCCCGCGCCAGGTCGACGATGTGGTGACGGTCACAGACCTGTTGGCGGCGCCTCCCGGCAGCGCGGTACCGACGGCCGC
>NZ_CDWWXA010000146.1:2310-3957 GCF_977971845.1 Frankia sp. CeCAU1
GGGGCCGCGGCGGAACTGGCTGCCCCGCCTGAGCGCGCCACGGCCAAATCCATGGGAGCTGGCCGGTCCGGCGAGCGGTGGCGTCTCGGCGGGACTCGGACCGCCCCACACCGTCCGGTTCAGCGCCCCCTCCGGTCGGCGGGTGGAGACCGTGAGCGGCCACGGCGAGGCGGAACCGACCCGCATCACCTGGGACAGCTGGGCCGTGCAGGGAGAGCTGCGGTTGAGCGCCGGACTGCAGACCTGGGTACATCAGACCGGGGAGACCGGAGCACATCGCCTGGTCCGGCTCCGGGCGGAACTGGTGAACACCTCGGGCTGGCATCTTCCGGCCGAGGAAGCGATGGATCACGTCTCCCTTGAGGCGCGCCGCCGGCGGCACCGGGAACAGGCAATGCGGCACTCCCTGATCGGCGCGCACCTGCTCCTCGCGACGACCGAGGGCCGATTCGTGTCCCTGGCCTCTCCCCCGGCCCGGGCCAGCGAATTCGCGAAGAACTGCGTCAACGACGGCCTCTGGCCCGCGCTCGTGACCACCGCGGACGGCCATGACACCGTGCTCGTCGCGCCGATCGTCCTTCCTGATCATCCACGGCCGGCTCCGGTGGACCACGACGGCGGCTGCTGACCGCCGGCCCGCCACCGGCCTCGGCCGATGAGCCGAGGCCGGTCGTCAGCAGCAACGGCAGCGAAAACAGTGAGCGGAAGATACGCGCCGCGGGAAGACGTCAACATTGTTGATTATCTTGGATCGGACGCGGTGGTCACGTTTCTACGGCGCGTAGAATCTGCTGGGTGCGACCAGAGGCGAGGCTGACTGAGAGACGGCGCACGGCAGTCCCGGGGAGGGGCGGCACCCGGTTCGCCGACCTCACCGGTGCCGCCCACGCCACCGGTGGTACGGGCGGCACGGGGCCCACCAGCCTTGCCGCGGCGATCAGCCTGGTTGTGGCGCTTGGCCTCGTAGCGGCGCTCGTCCCGGCGGCGCTCCTACTCGGACTGGCCACCCCCGCATCGGCGCATTCACGCCTGGTCACCACCACCCCGGTGGCGGACAGCACTCTCACCGCCCCGCCACATGAGATCATCCTGACGTTCAACGAGCCGGTGTCCCCGCGCTACACGAACGTCGCCGTCACGGCGGCCGACGGCGCCGGCGTGACCGCCGGTGCCACCCGCGTCGAGGGCGGCACCGTCCACCAGAGCCTCACCGCTCTCCGCGACGGTCGCTACACGGTGGCCTATCGGGTCGTGTCCGAGGACGGTCACCCGGTCGGCGGCGAGTTCGCCTTCAGCGTTGCCGGCGGCACGGCGTCCGCGGGCCAGGAGGGATCCCCGCCCCCGTCTCCGGTCACCACGACGCCGGCCCCGGCAGCCACCGCGAGTCCGACCACGGGTGCCGCGCCGGCCCCGTCCGCGGCCGTCACCGCCGTCACGGGACCCGCGGACGGGGCCGGCGGTGACGGTGACAGTGACGATGGTGATGACGATGGCGGTGGCTGGATACTCCCCGTCATGATCGCCGGTATCCTCACGCTCGGTGGCGGTACCCTGTTCGCCCTGCGGCGACGTCACTCCGGAGCGCGCTGACCCCATGGACACCCCCGCCGCCAGGAAAAACCCCGCCATAACGAACAACCCCGCCAT
>NZ_CDWWXA010000146.1:4554-11408 GCF_977971845.1 Frankia sp. CeCAU1
CGCCATAACGAACAACCCCGCCATAACGAACAACCCCGCCACGCCCGCAGACCCCACCACGCCCACGGGTCCGGCCGCTCCTCCGCATACCGCCGCTCTCACCAGGACCATCCCCGCCAGCCGCTCCACCTCGGCGGACGGACGGACGGCGGCGGTCGGACGGATGGCGCCCGTCGCCGTCGCGGCCGGATGCGTGGCACTGGCCCTGGTCGTCGGTTTCGGGCCAGGCCCCCTGCGGCTGCCCGGTCTGCCTTCGTCCGGCACGCTCACCTATTGGGCACTGCCTTTCGCCCGTCTGGTCGGCAGGATCGCCGCCGTGGGGACGATCGGGTGGCTTCTCACGGCCGCCGTCCTTCTTCCGGCGAAACACGGTGCGGCCGGCAACGGGTCCCGGGTGGGCATCCTGTCGCCCACGGCCCGGCGGTGCGGCCGGTACGCGGCGAACACCGCGGCTCTGTGGATGCTGGCCACCCTCGTGGAGCTGCTGTTCACCCTGTCCGAGATCTCGGCGCGCCCGGCCGGCGACGTCCTGGATGTCTCCTCGCTACGCTCCTTCGTCTCCACCACCTCCCAGGGCCGGGCGCTACTCGTCGTGGCGGCCCTGGCTGCCGTCATCGCGGTGATCGGCCGTACGGTCACGACGACGACCGCGACCGGGGCCCTGCTCGCTGTCGCGGTCGCCGGCATCGTGCCGCCGATCCTGGTTGGCCACGCCGCTACGTCCGGCGATCATGCGATCGCCGTGGTGGCCCTCGGCGTGCACGTATTGGCGGCCACGGCATGGGTGGGTGGTCTACTCGGCCTGCTCACCGCGGTGCGGCTGCCGGCGGGCTTGTTCGGCCCGGCGCTGCGCCGGTACAGCCGGTTCGCGGCCGGGGCCGCGGCCGTCACCGCAATCAGCGGGATCGCCGGTGCGGCCCTGCGGCTCGGCGGCTTCACCCCGTTGTGGGAGACCCGCTACGGCCTGCTGGTCCTGCTCAAGGCCGCAGGCCTGCTGGCCGCCGTCACGCTCGGTGGTCTGGTGCGCCGCCGGGTCGTCGCCGGGCTCACGGTGACGACGCCCACCGACCAGACCGGCACCACCGACCAGACCGGCACCACCGACAGGACTACCGCGGTCGCTCGTTTCCTGCGCATCGCCGGCGTGGAGCTCACCATTCTCACGGCCACGGTCGGGTTGGCCGTCGGGCTGTCCCGCACGGCGCCGCCGGTGAACGACGCACTCGTTCCCGACGATCCGACCCAGACGCTGCTCGGATACCCGATGCCCCCACCGGTCACCGCCACGCGGCTCGCCACCGACTGGCACATCGACTGGGTCTTCCTCGCCGGCGCGGTCACCGCCGCCCTGCTCTACCTCGCCGGCCTACGCCGGCTACGGGCACGCGGCGCCCACTGGCCGCTTGGGCGCACCATTGCCTGGCTCGCCGGCTTGCTCGTCGTCGTGGTCGCCACGTCAAGCGGGCTCGGGCTGTACGGGCCGGTCCTGCTCAGCGTGCACATGAGCCAGCACATGCTGCTCAGCATGCTGGCCCCGCTCCCGCTGGTGCTCGGCGCGCCGGTGACTCTGGCGCTGCGGGCGATGCGGCCCGCGACGGCTCCGCACCGCACCGGACCACGCGAATGGCTGCTGAGGACGCTGCGGTCCTGGCCGGTACGCATCCTGACCCATCCGCTGCTCGTGACGGCGAACTTTGCCGGCAGCCTCTACGTGCTCTACCTCAGCTCGCTGCTGTCGACTCTCATGCACAACCATCTCGGCCACCTGTACATGAACGTGCACTTCCTGGCGGTCGGCGTGCTGTTCTTCGAGCTGCTGATCGGGACCGACCCGCTCCCCCGCCGGCTGCCGCATCCCGGCCGCGTCCTGATGCTGCTGGCGGTCGTCCCGTTCCACGCCTTCCTCGGCCTGACCATCATGAGCACGTCGGCCCTGCTCGGCTCGGGCTGGTACGACCGCCTGGTCCGGCCCTGGGGCGTCTCACCGCTCAGCGACCAGCGGACCGCCGGGGGCATCGCCTGGTCGTTCGGCGAGATTCCCACCTTCGTCGTGCTGATCGTGCTGGCCATCCAGTGGTCCCGGCTGGACGAGCGGCAGGCGCGGGCCCGGGAGCGGCGCATCGCCGCCGCTGGTGACGTCGACGCCGAACTCGACGCGTACAACGCCTACCTCGCCCAGCTCGCCGCCGGCCCAGCCCGGCGCACGCCGTCCGCGGCCGCCACCACCTCGACAGCCGCCACCTCACGCACGACCTCGCCCACCCCCGGAGACGAGACCAGCGCAGAGGCCGAGACCTCCGGATAAGCAGGCCGGGGAGAAACCCCGGCTACGGCGCCGGCCGCGGGCCGTCGGGACCGGATGCCGCGGACCGCCCGCCTGGACGGACGACCACCCCTGGACGGACGACCACCCCTGGACGGACGACCGCCGCGGACCGCGGGCCGTCGGCAGGAGCACCCTCGGCACGCACCGCGGGCAGGGTCCGCACGTTGCTCTGCGGAACCGACGGGCGGCGCGCCGTTTCCAGGTCCACCCGCGCGGCCACCGCCGTCAGTTGATGGCGGGTGATCACCCACACGAGTTCGAGCAGGACCGCCGCCGCCGCCGCGATGCCGACCGCCGTCCACGGCCCGGTCGTCCCCACCAGGGAGAGCTGGAAGAACTCCTGGCCGGACGGGATGGCCAGGACCAGCGCGAACGCGACCGCCATGGTCAGCACGAGCGCGATGCGCCACCAGGTGTACGGACGGGCGACGATCGCCAGTGCCCACAGCGCGACTCCGAACAGCGTCAGCGTCGCCATCGAGGTTTCGGCGTCCAGGTCATGACCATAGAAGTGCGACCGGGCCAGCAGGTAGGACGTCATCGTCGCCGCGGCGGCGAGCAACCCGGCGGGAAGGGCGAAGCGCAGCACCCGACCGACGAAGTCCGGCTGCGCCCGTTCGGTGTTCGGTGCCAGCGCCAGGAAGAACGACGGGATGCCGATCGTCAGCGACCCGACGAGCGTGAGATGCCGAGGGAGGAACGGGTACGGCACCTGCGTGATCACAACCACGATCGCGAGCAGGACCGAGTAGACGGTCTTGGTCAGAAACAGGTTCGCGACCCGTTCGATGTTGCCGATTACTCTCCGCCCCTCGGAGACCACCGACGGCAAGGTCGCGAAGCTGTTGTTCAGCAGCACGATCTGGGCGACCGCGCGGGTCGCCTGACTGCCGGATCCCATCGACACGCCGATGTCGGCGTCCTTGAGCGCCAGGACGTCGTTGACGCCGTCGCCGGTCATCGCGACGATGTGCCCCCGCGACTGCAACGCCGCGACCATCTCCCGCTTCTGCTGCGGGCTGACCCGCCCGAAGATCGAGTGGCTCTCCAGGGCGTCGGCGAGCGCGGCCCGGTCGGTCGGCAGCGTGCGGGCGTCAACGGGATCGTCGGCGCCGGGCAGCCCCAGCGTGCGGGCGACCGCGCCGACCGACAGCGCATTGTCCCCCGAGAGAATCTTGGCGGCGACGTTCTGCTCGGCGAAGTACCGCAGGGTATCCGGGGCATCCGCCCGCAGCCGCTGGGCGATGACCACGAGCGCCACCGGGACGACGCCGGCCGGCACCGTCGCCGGGTCCACCAGCGCGTCCGCCAGCGACGCGCCGAACCGGGCGAGCAGCAGCACCCGCAGGCCCTGCGCCCCGTACTCGTCCACGGTGGCGAGCACCCGGTCACCGGCCGCCAGCAGCACGTCGGGCGCGCCGAGCAGCCAGGTGCCCTCGGTCCCGCCCACGGCGGCGAGGGTCGCGCCGCTCCACTTGCGCGCCGAGGAGAACGGCGCGTCCGCCCGCACCTGCCAGCCCTGCGGGGCGGGATAGGCATCGATGATCGCCTGCATGCTCGGATTCGGCCGGCTGTCGGCCGCGCCGAGGGCGCCGAGCACGCTCGGCACGAGGGTGCCCGGCTCTGCGGCCACGCCTGCCCCAACGGCGGCGCCGGTGCCCGGCTCGACGATCCGCAGCTCCACGACGTCCATCGCAGCCTCGGTGAGGGTGCCGGTCTTGTCCAGACAGACGACGTCGACGCGGGCCAGCCCCTCGATCGCGGGCAGTTCCTGCACCAGGCACTGCCGCCGGCCCAGCCGTACCACGCCGACCGCGAAGGCGACCGACGTAAGCAACACCAGGCCCTCCGGCACCATCGGCACGAGTCCGGCGACCATCCGGCGGATGGCCTCGGGCAGGTCGTCGTCGTTAACGACCACCTGGCTGACGATCAGCGCGATGCCGGCCGGAATAATCATCCAGGTGACGACCCGCAGAATGGTGCTGATGCCGCCCCGCAGCTCGGAGCGCACCAGGGTGAACCGGCTCGCCTCCTCGGCGAGCCGGGCCGCGTAGGCTTCGCGGCCAACCCGGGTCGCCCGGAACGCCCCCGACCCCGCGACGACGAAGCTGCCCGACATGACGATGTCACCGGGCTGCTTGTGCACCGGATCCGCCTCGCCGGTGAGCAGCGACTCGTCGACCTCCAGGTGATCGGCCGCCAGGACCAGACCATCGACGGGAATCTTGTCGCCGGCGCCGAGCTCAATCACGTCGTCCAGCACGATCTCGGCGGCGGGGAGCTCGCGGGTGACACCGTCACGCCGCACGACGGGCCGGGACTCCCCCACCACGGCGAGCCGGTCCAGGGTGCGCTTCGCCCGCAGCTCCTGGAACAGGCCGACCAGGGTGTTCACGATGATCACGCCGCCGAACAGGGCGTCCTGGAATGGACCGACGATGGCGACGAAGACCAGTAGAACACCGATGATCGCGTTGATCCGGGTGAGGACGTTCGCACGGATGATGTCGCGCAGCGAGCGACTGGAGCGGACCGGCACGTCGTTGACGCGGCCGTCCGCGAGGCGTTCGGCGACCTCGGCGGCGGTCAACCCGGCGGCGGATCGACCGATCGCGATGGGTCCGGACCCGGCCCCGGCGGCGGACGCGGAATCGCTGGGAGGCGCCGGGTTCCGGTCGTCGAGCCGTCCCGGAGACAGCCGCGCTCCCGCGGCCCCTCGCCGAACCATGGTGTCCCTCCACGCTCCGTCGCGGCCGCTGCCGGAGGCTTGGCAGCGGAATCGTTATCGGTTTCCCGACCGACCTCGGGCGGGTCTCGGACTCGTTTGGATATGTCCCGTAGATGCCTCCACCGTCTGCACACGCGGACCGCCGGCCCCCACCGTAGTTGACGGCCGTAGGCGCGTGGGTCGCGCCTGGGGGCTCCCCGCCCGTTCAGCCCGGGGGGGCACCGGCGTCGGGGCTGAGGGCACCCCCGACCAGCAGGGAGAACAGCAGCAGCCCCAGCCCCACGCGATACAGCACGAAGGGCGCGAAACTGCGCGTCGAGATGTACCGCAGGAACCATGCGATCGCGGCGTAGCCGGTGACGAACGCCACGAACGTGGCGAGGATCGTCGGGCCCCAGGCGACGTCGGCATCCTTCCCACCGATGGAACGCAGCTCGAAGACCCCGGACGCCAGCACCGCCGGCATCGCCAGCAGGAAGGAGTACCGGGCCGCAGCCTCGCGAGTGTAGCCGAGAAGCAGGCCCCCGCTGATCGTCGCACCGGACCGGGAGACGCCGGGAATCAGCGCGGCAGACTGGGCGAGACCATAGAGGAGCCCGTCACGCACCGACAAGTCCTCAAGCACCTTGCGCGGGCGGAGCGGCGAATGACGGCCCTGCGGCCGCCCCTTCGAGGCGTACCAGTCCGCGCCGCCCAGGATCAGGCCGAGCACGATCAGCGTCGTGGCAATCAGCCGCAGGTCGCGGAACGGACCCTCGATGGCGTCCTGCAGCGTCACCCCGAGCAGGCCGATCGGAAGGGTGCCGAGGATGACCAGCCAGCCCGTCCGGGCGTCGGGGTCCTTACGCATCTCCCGGCGGGTGAGCGAGCGCGCCCACGCCGCCACGATGCGGGCGATGTCCTTGCGGAAGTAGATCAGCACGGCGGTCTCGGTGCCGATCTGGGTCACGGCGGTGAACGCGGCGCCCGGGTCCTCCCAGCCGGCGAGCGCGGCAGCGATGCGCAGGTGGGCGCTGGACGAGACCGGGAGAAACTCGGTGAGCCCCTGAACGAGACCGAGGACCGTTCCCTCGAAGAAGTTCATCGACGCGCCGACCTGGCCCACGAGCCAGACGAGTCCGGTTCATCCGGTCCATCCGGTCCATCCGGTCCGTTCAGCCCGTCCGGCGAGGCCGCCGGGTCCGGAGGCCACGCCGAACGACGATTGGTCTGCCGGCTCCGCGCCCGGCCTGTTCGCGTCATCCACGCATACCCGACCACGGCTTCACCGTAGCGAAGGGTGAAATGCGGGCGGATGCTGGGTGACGGCGTCCCCGCCTTCTCCGATCCTCCGACCTGGTCCGATCGACCTGGTCCGATCGGGGTTCGGCCGGATCGGGCCGAGTCCACCCCGCAGCAGGCCCCCACATGGGCTGACCTGGCGGTCCGTCGGACAGTCACGGACCGCGACAAACGAGCGGGTTCACGCTCTGGCCATACAACCGAACGGAATCGCTCACTTTCTGTTCATCTGCGACCCGCACCGTGTCACCCGGAAGTACAGACCGCCCGCCTCGTGGCGGTCTGGCGCGCCCCGATCAGGGTCGGGGAGCGACACGGTACGCCTGGGAGGTTACACGATGAGTCACCTGCTCGCGAATGTGATCATTGAAGTGGTCGGAACGGCCGTGATCCTGCTTCTGACCGGTCTGGTGCGACGCTGGCTGGGCCAACCGGCCGCTCGCCCCGCCTGATCCGACCCAACCCGACCCGATCAGACCCGACCCGACCCGATCAGACCCAACCCGACCCGATCAG
>NZ_CDWWXA010000147.1:0-10455 GCF_977971845.1 Frankia sp. CeCAU1
CGGGTGCTCCGGGGGCGGGTGCTCCGGGCGCGGGTGCTTCGAGGACGGGCGTTTCGGGTCTGGGGGCGCTGGGCGCCCGGGCGGGCTGCGACCCGGGCGCCGCCGCGACCGACCGCGGGCGCGCTGCGGCGGACGGGAACCCGCGGGAGCCGTCGGGAGGCTTGCCTACGGTGACCGCGGTGCGTGGCTTCGGCACGCAGCCGCCGGCCCCACCGCCCGCCGAGACGGGCTCCCCGCGGGCCTGGTCGCCGACCTCGACGCCGTATCCGCTGCCCGCGGACTCCGACGGCGGCGGCTCCGACGGCGGCGGCTCCGACGGCGGCGGCTCGAACGCCGCGCCGTTCGCCGCGCCGTTCGCCGACGTCCTGACTGGTCGTTCGGCGCCGCGGGGGCGTCTGGTCGCTCCCGGTCGCCCGGTCGTTCTCGGTCACCGGGTCCTCCTCGCGAGCATCCTGGTCGCGGGTCTGCTGGGTGGGGGAATCGGTGCGCTGCTCGTCTCGATGACCGAGCGCGGCAGCGACCAACAGGCGTCGGCGGCCCTGCCGGTCGGTACCGCCGCGCCCAGCTCCGACCGCAGGTCGGTCGCGTCGATCGCAGCAACGGCTCTGCCCAGTGTGGTGACGATCGATGCCGGTGGCGGGGGGGACGGTGATGCCGCGGGTACCGGCTCCGGGGTGATCATTAGCCCGGAGGGGTACATCCTGACGAACAACCACGTCGTGGCGTCCGCGGTCGCCGCCAGAACTCCGATCTCCGTGCGCCGCTACCAGGAGTTCGGCCAGGTCCGGGCCGACCTGGTCGGGCGGGATCCCAAGACTGACATTGCCGTCCTGCGGATCCCGGCCCCGCAGCCCCTGCCGGCGGTGACGCTCGGCCAGTCCGGCTCGCTGGTCGTGGGAGCGCCGGTGGTTGCCATCGGGGCGCCGTTCGGCCTCGCCGGCACCGTGACGACCGGCGTCGTCAGCGCGCTCGACCGCAATCCCATGGTCCCGGCCGAGAGCGGCACCGACCCCACGGTGCTCATCGGGGCGATCCAGATCGACGCGGCGATCAATCCGGGCAACTCCGGTGGTCCGCTGCTCGACGGCCTCGGCCAAATGGTGGGGATCAATACCGCGATCGCCGCGGTGCCCGGCCATGAGTCCCAGAGCCAGAGCGGCAGCATCGGCGTGGGGTTCGCCATCCCGATCGACTTCGCCCGCTCAGTCGCTCAGGAGATCATCTCGACCGGTCGGGCGACCCACCCGTACCTCGGCGTGTCAGCCGCGACCGTCACCGCCGGCCAGGCGAAGGCCATGGGGACCACGTCGGGTGCCCGCGTCGTCAACCTGGCGCCCGGTGGCCCCGCCGAGCGCGCCGGGCTGCGCGTCGGCGACATCATCACGCGGGTGGAAACCAGGGTTATCAGCGGGATGAACGACCTCATCGTCGCAGCCCGGCTCCACCGGGTAGGTGACCGGGTGTCGGTCGCCTACGAACGCGCCGGTGCCACCGCGACCACCCAGCTGACACTGCAGGAACAACAGCGCTGAGCCGCAGACATCTTTTCGTTGCCCACGAGCTCCTTGCCCGCAACACCGGGAGAGGTACGCTCAGCGCGTGTTCAACGGTGTCGGGTGGGGTGAAGTCGTCGTCTTGTTTCTGATCGGGCTGTTCGTCTTCGGCCCGGACAGGTTGCCCAAGGCCGCCAGGGACGCGGGCCGCGTGCTGCGTCAGCTGCGTCAGCTGGCCAACGGCATGCGTAACGATCTCAGGTCCGAGCTGGGCCCGGAATTCGCCGATCTGGATATCCGGGACCTGCATCCCAAGACCTTCGTCCGCAAGCACCTGTTCGAGGACGATCCGGTTCTGCCGCCATACCTCACCAAGCGGACCTCGCTCGACTCGCTGCTCCTCGGTGACGATCCGCCCGCGGCGCCGTCACTGACCAAGTCCTCGCTGCCGAGAGATCCCGCGGCCAAGGATCCGGCTCGTCCCGGCGCCGAGGCCGCGGTTCCGGCGGCGCCGCCCGGTCCGGTGTCTCCCATGCTGTCGAAGGTCTCGCCGAGCAAGGCGTCCGCAGCCCGGGCCGTGCCGGGGCAGCCGGCACGGAGCGACGGCCCGGCGACAGAGGTGCCCTTCGACTCGGACGCCACCTGAGGTTCGGTGCCACCTGAGCCGGACTCGGTGCCGCCTGAGGTTCGGCGCCGCCGCCGGCTCGGTGCACCCGCCCCGGGGCGGGGCCAGCCGGGGCCGGGCTCGCGTCGATCAGGCTGCGCGAACCCGGACGGACGGCCGATCGTAGGTGTTCAGCGCCCCACCGGCGTGAGGTTGAGGCTGCGTCCGGCGAGCCCACGGGAGCGGTAGGTGAGCCGGCCCGCCACCGCGTGCAGGGCCTTGCCCGCCTCGCTGTCCGGCTCGCCGATGACCAGCGGCACGCCGTTGTCGGCGCCTTCCCGGAGCCGGACGTCCACCGGGATCTGGGCCAGCAGCGGTACGTCATGACCGAGCACCCTGGTCAGCCGCTCGGCCACCGCCGCCCCGCCGCCGGAGCCGAACACGTCGACCCGCTCGCCGCAGTGCGGGCAGGGCAGCCACGCCATGTTCTCGACGACCCCGACCACGTTCTGCCGGGTCTGCACGGCGATGGTCCCGGCCCGCTCGGCGACCTCGGTGGCCGCCAGCTGCGGGGTTGTGACCAGCAGCAGTTCGGAGGACGGCACCAGCTGGGCCAGGGAGATGGCGATGTCACCGGTGCCGGGCGGTAGGTCCAGGAGAAGGACGTCCAGGTCACCCCAGAAGACGTCTGACAGGAACTGCTCCAGGGCACGGTGCAGCATCGGTCCGCGCCAGGTCACTGGCTGGTTGCCGCGCGTGAACATCCCGGTGGAGATGACTCGCACCCCGTGTGCCTGGGGCGGCATGATCATCTTTTCGACCTGGGTGGGCGGGCGGTCGATGCCCAGCATGCGGGGCACGGAGTGCCCATAGATGTCGGCATCGAGCACACCGACCGACAGGCCCGAACGGGCCATCGCGGCGGCCAGGTTCACGGTGATCGAGGACTTGCCGACGCCGCCCTTGCCGCTGGCGACGCCGTAGACCCTGGTGGTCGAGCCTGGTTGGGCGAAGGGAATCGCTTTGGGGGCGTTGCCCCCCCGCAGTTTCGCGTGCAGGGCACCGCGTTGCTCGTCCGACATGACCTGCAGATCGACGCGGACCTCGCGGACGCCCTCGACCGCGCTGACGGCTCGACTGACCCGATTGATGATCTCGTCGCGCATGGGGCAGCCGGACACGGTGAGCAGGACCCCGACGTCGACCGAGCCGTCGTCGAGCACGCGAACCGACGAGACCATGTCCAGCTCGGTGATGGGACGACCGATCTCGGGATCGTGCACCGTCGCCAGAGCCGACTGGATCGCGTCGGGGGAAGGTCGGGATAGGGACAAGGGAAACCTCAGTCACAGGTTGGTATCAGGTGCGGCCCGCCGGGCCGCCTGTGGGTCCACGATAGCCCGCGGGGGACGTGACGGCGCCGGCTCACGCTTCCCGGTCCGCCGAACACGGCGGACCGGGAAGCGTGAGCCGCCCTGTCGGCTTCACGACGGGTGCGGAGCGTGCCCATCGTCATGACCAGAGGTGATTGTGTCCTGGTATGTACCTGGTATGTGTCCCGGTGGCGGAGACGGCTGCTTGGGACGGTTTTGCGGGCGGGCCGCGACGTAGGCTGATCGTGCGGGGGCGGGAGGACGCGATGGCAGTCGAAGAGATTTTCGGCGCCAGCTCC
This sequence comes from Frankia sp. CeCAU1, assembly GCF_977971845.1. Lineage (NCBI taxonomy): Bacteria > Bacillati > Actinomycetota > Actinomycetes > Frankiales > Frankiaceae > Frankia > Frankia sp. CeCAU1. The sequence continues at coordinate 3,770 of NZ_CDWWXA010000147.1, forward strand.
GAGACCGGCGAGGACCGGGTCGACGAACATGGGATGCGGGCCTGGCGTGAGCTGCTGCACGCCCATGCCCACGTGACCCGGGTCCTCGAGGCCGAGCTCGAGGCGGCTCACCGGCTTCCCCTGGCCTCGTACGACGTGCTGGTCCAGCTCGCCGAGGCCCCGAACGGCGAGTTACGGATGAGCGAACTCGCCCAGGCGGTGCTTCTCTCCCGCAGCGGTCTTACCCGGTTGGTCGACCGGCTGGAACGGGAGGGGCTGGTCGCCCGGCGGTCCTGCCCGTCGGATGCCCGCGGCACGCTCGCCACCCTCACCCCGCGGGGGCTCGACCGGTTGCGGGCGGCCTCGGGCACCCACCTCAAGGGGGTCGCCCGGCACGTGCTCTCCCACTTCAGCCGAATCGAGCAGGACCTGCTCGCCGAGCTGCTGGGCCGGCTGAGCCCGCCGAGGCCGGGCGGCAACGGCCGGGGGTGCGACGCGAACGCCTGAGCGGCCACGGCCTGCCGGCAGCGCGTGGCCGGCACCGCACCACGGCCGGTCATCCGGACGCGGTGATCGGGACCGCCCCCCGCGCGGTGGAGATCAACGCCTCGTACGCCTCCCGGGAGGTGGTCTCGGCCCCGAGCCCCTGGGGTTTGCTGGCGCCGTGGAAGTCACTGGAACCGGTCGCCACCAGCGAGAGCTCGGCAGCGAGGCCACGTAGCCGGCGCCGCGCGACGGGTAGGTGATCGGGATGATCGACCTCGATGCCGGTCAGGCCCGCCTTCGCCATCGCCTCGATCACCTCGGGACCGACCGTGACGCCGCGCCTGCTCGCGAACGGGTGCGCGAACACGCTCACCCCGCCGGCGCCGTGGATGAGGCGAAGCGTCTCCCAGACGTCCGGCTGCTCCTTGCCCACCCAGTACGGTCCGCCCGCGCCGATCCACCGGTTGCTGAACGCGGCCACCACCTCGGGGATCAGCCCGGCCTCGACCATGACCGCGGCGATGTGGGGGCGGCCCACCGTGCCGGCAGCCAGCTCCAGGACCCGTTCCCAGCGCACCGGATGCCCGTCCGCGGCGAGTCGATCGACCATCCGACGGGCCCGGGTGGCGCGATGTTCCCGCACCCGGGCCCGGGCCGCCGCGAACGCCGGCTCGGCCGGGTCGAACAGGTAGGCCAGCACGTGCAGGGATACCCATGCACCTGCCACCTCGACCTGGCAGGAGATCTCGGCACCCGGCACCAGGGTCAGCCCGGCAGGCAGGGCCGCAGCCGCGCGGCCGATGCCCGCGATGGTGTCATGGTCGGTGAGCGCGATGATCGATAGGCCCTGCCCGGCTGCGAGCCGGACGAGGTTCTCCGGTGACTCCAGGCCGTCCGAGGCGGTCGAATGGGTGTGCAGGTCGATGGCCACCCGCTTCATAATGCTTCATAGTGGCAGCTTTTCGCCGTGCGGCGATGATGTGGGCGGCAGGCGGTGGCGAGACGGCGGTGCGGGCCGTGGTGGTGGGCGACGGCGGGCGGCAGGGAGGCCTACAGGTCCAGACCGGTCAGGACCAGCACCCGGTCCTCGGTGAGGTCGGTCATGGCCGAGCGGACCCCCTCCCGCCCGATGCCGGAACCCTTCGTCCCGCCGTAGGGCATCTGGTCGGCCCGGTACGACGGGACGTCGCCGATGACGACCCCCCCGACCTGGAGCTCCCGGTGGGCGCGGAAGGCGGTGGCCAGGTCGTGGGTGAACACCCCGGCCTGCAGGCCGTAGGCGCTGTCGTTGATCCGGGCGAAGCCCTCGTCAACGCCGTCGACCGCCGCCACGACGATCACCGGGCCGAAGACCTCCTCGCTCACCACCTTGGCGGTGGGCGGAACGCCGGTCAGCACGGCCGGGCTGAGACTCGTGCCGTGGCGCGTCCCACCGCAGACGAGTGTCGCCCCTGCCTCGACGGCCTCGGTGATCCACGCCTCGACCCGTTCCGCCGCCGCAACGTCGATCAGCGGCCCCACGTCGGTGGCCGGGTCGGCCGGATCCCCGTCGTGCAGCGCCCGCACGGCGGCGACGATCTCGGCGAGCAGCTCGTCGACGATTGTGCGGTCGGCGTAGACCCGCTGCACGGCGATGCACGACTGGCCGGCCTGGTAGTTGGCGAACAGGGCGATGCGGCCGGCGGCCCGGGCCAGATCGGCGGGGGCCGCGTAGTCGGCGGCGACCAGCACCGCCGCGTTCCCGCCGAGTTCGAGGACCACATGCTTGCGGGGGACCGTGTCGCGGATGGACCAGCCCACCGGGCCGGAGCCGGTGAAGGACACCACGGGCAGCCGAGGGTCCGCGACGAGCGGGCCGAGGCGGTCGTTGGGGATCGGGAGGACCGACCACGACCCCTCGGGCAAGCCGGCCTCGGCGAGCAGGTCGCCGAGGAACAGCGCCGACAGCGGCGTGCGCGGGGCCGGCTTCACGATGATCGGCGCGCCGACCGCCAGCGCCGGCGCCACCTTGTGGGCGACCAGGTTGAGCGGGAAGTTGAAGGGGGTGATGCCCAGCACGGGCCCGCGGGGGAAACGCCGGGTGAGCGCGAGCCGTCCCTCCCCGGGGGGATCGGTGTCCAGCCTGGTCAGCTCCCCGGCGAAGCGCCGGGCCTCCTCCGCCCCCCAGCGGAAGGTGGAGCTCGCCCGGGCCACCTCGGCACGCGACCAGGTCAGCGGCTTACCGCTCTCCGCGGTGATGAGACGGGCCAGTTCGTCGCCCCGACGGGCGATCTCCTTCGACACGCCGGCGAGCGCGCCGGCGCGGACGTGGGCCGGCAGCGCCGCGAACGCCGGGGCGACCGCCGCCGCGGCGGCCACGGCCGTCTCAACCTGGTCGGGGTCCGGCTGCGCGACGACGGCGACCTCCGCGCCGTCGAACGGGTGCCGAACGGTGGTCGTCGCCGACCCGGTGGCCGGCTTACCCGCCAGCCAGAACGGCGTCGGCTCGCTCATCGCGCGGATGACCGGTCGGTGCGGGCGGCCACCGGGCCGCCTGCCGTCGAGCCGCCTGCCGTCGTCATCACCATCGAGCTCATTCTAGGCGCCCGCGCGGGCGGGGTGCCTGCGGCGCGCCCGGTCCCGCCCGAGGACCACCGACCGGATCCCGGCGGCGGGGGACGATGGCCGGTCCGGTCCGGTCCGGTCCGGCCCGCGGCGCGGGCGGCGTGGCCCGGGCCGTGGACAGGTACGTGCGCGCATACGATCAGGTAGGAGCCGACGATGACCATTCCTAACCCGGCGGCGACCGGAATCGGCCTGCCCGCCACCGGCGGCCCGCGGCTGCCCCAGGAGCCGCGTCTGCACACCGAGATCCCCGGCCCGCGGTCCCGGGCACTCGCCGCGCGCCGCGTCGGCGCCGTGGCCCGGGGGGTCGGTGAGACCCTCCCGGTCTACGCGCACGCGGCGGGCGGCGGGGTCGTGGTCGACGTGGACGGCAACTCGCTCATCGACTTCGGTTCGGGGATCGCGGTGGTCAGCGTCGGCAACGCTGCGGACGGGGTCGTCGGGGCCGTGCGCGAGCAGATCGGCCGGTTCACCCACACCTGCTTCATGGTGACGCCGTACGAGGGCTATATCGCCGTCTGTGAGGCGCTGAACCGGCTGACGCCGGGTACCCATGAGAAGCGCTCGGCATTGTTCAACTCCGGAGCGGAGGCCGTCGAGAACGCCGTCAAGATCGCGCGCAGCGCGACCGGCCGGGGCGCGGTCGTCGTCTTCGAGCACGCTTACCATGGCCGGACGAACCTGACGATGGCGATGACCGCGAAGTCGATGCCCTACAAGAGTGGGTTCGGGCCGTTCGCGCCCGAAGTCTACCGGATGCCGCTGGCGTATCCCTACCGCTGGCCGACCGGTCCCGACCGCTGTGGGGAGGAGGCCGCCGAGCGGGTGATCGAGCTCGTGCGGGACGAGATCGAGGCCGCGTCCGTCGCCGCGATGGTCATCGAGCCGATCCAGGGGGAGGGCGGTTTCATCGTCCCCGGGACCGGGTTCCTGCCCCGCCTCGCCGAGTTCTGTACGGTCGCGGGGATCGTGTTCGTCGCGGACGAGGTGCAGACCGGGTTCGCCCGGACCGGGACGATGTTCGCCTGCGAGCACGAAGGCGTCGTCCCGGATCTCATCACCACCGCCAAGGGCATCGCCGGCGGCCTGCCGCTCGCGGCCGTCACCGGCCGCGCGGAGATCATGGACGCCCCCCAGGTCGGCGGGCTCGGCGGCACCTACGGGGGGAACCCGGCGGCCTGCGCTGCGGCTCTCGCCGCGATCGACCTCATCGAGTCCGAGGAACTGGCCGGCCGGGCCCGCCGGATCGGCGAGATCGCCCTGCCCCGCCTGCACGCGTTGCGCGAGCGGTACGACTTCGTCGGGGATGTCCGGGGGCGGGGCGCGATGGTCGCCCTGGAGCTGGTCCGGGGCGCCGGCGACGACAGTCCGGACAAGGTCCTCACCGCCGCCGCGGCCGCCGCCTGCCATCGTCGCGGCCTGATCGTGCTCACCGCGGGCACCTGGGGCAACGTGCTCCGGCTGCTGCCACCGCTGGTGATCGAGGAGCCGTTGCTGCTGGCTGGCCTCGATCTCCTCGACGAGGCGTTCGCGGAGCTCGCGGCGCGCCGTCAGTCTCCCTCCCCGGCCCGCCCGGAGGGGTGACGGCCCGCCCGGAGGGGTGACGGAGGGGTGGTGCACCCGGCTGTTCGGCATATCTGCCGAGGTCGGACGATTGCGGGTGGAAACCTGGTGGGGCGATTGCGGGTGGAAAGCCGAGGGCATACCCGTGCCGGAGTGCCGATGTTCGGCGACATCTCCACCTACGCCAGGAGGCGCCCGGTGACCATTGCTGCGGCCTGCCCGCGCTGTCTCGGACCGCTGCGTCCACCCGATCTGTGGAGCAGTCAGTGGCGGTGCGACGATCACGGGGAGGTGAGTCCCTACCGCACCGCCGTGTCGTCGCGGGAACAGGCGCTCCACGCGCTGTCGAAGACCTCGACGGTCCCGATCTGGTTGCCGCAGCCGATGCCGGTCCACTGGTACGTCAGCGGCGTCGGCTGGGCCGGTGACGAGCGTACCGGGCCGCGTGCCACGGCAGTCGCCGCCGCCGGGCCCTCTCCGTTGGGCGGGCCGGCCGAGATGGTGCTCGTCGCAGAGGCGCCTCGGGTGGGACTCGGCGCCCGGCTCGCGGGCATCAGCGGTCCCGATCCCGAACCGCTGCCCGGCGTACCGGAGGCGAAGGTAGAGGCCGCCGGGCATCCCACCGCGCTGTGGCCGCTGGTCGTACCCCCCGATCGGGCGGCGTTCGTCGGGGAGGCCCGGGGGGTGTGGCTGTGGCTGGTGCTCTGGCCGGCCGACGCGGCCCTGCTCCTGCTGGAACACCTCGTGCTGCGGGACCTGCGCGACGATCCGCAGCTCGGCGAGCGGTCGTTCTTCGGTGCATCGAGCCAGCACCTGTCCGCGGGGCCGCTGCCCGGGCGGTGAGCCGCCATGGTCACGCATCCCCGGCCCCGCATCCCCGGCCGTTGGGGGACCTGCCGCACCCGCCCGTAAGCTCGCTCACCATGACGGACGCCGCTGCCCCCCGCACACCCTCCCGGGGAAGCCTCGGTACGGTGGCGCCGCAGCCGCTGCGGGTCGAACCCGCCGAGGTCGACCGCAACCGGCTGGCCGTGATCGTCAACCCGAGCGCGGGTCACGGGCGGGCGATGCGGATGCTCGACGGCGTCCGCGCCGAGCTCGCGCGCTGGGCGCGGGACGTCCGGGTCACCCCGACCCGCGACCTCGCCCACGCGGACGATCTCGCGGCGGCGGCCACCGCCCAGGGCCGGGTCGTGGTCGCGCTCGGGGGCGACGGCCTAGCCGGCGCGGTGGCAGGGGGGGTGGCCCGCTGCGGCGGCGTGCTCGCGGTGCTCCCCGGCGGGCGCGGTAACGACTTCGTGCGTGGTCTCGGCTTGCCCCGCGACCCGTGCCGCGTCGCGGCCGGGCTTGCGCACGCCCGGGAACGCCGGGTCGACCTGCCCGAGGTCGGCGGCCGGCCGTTTCTGGGGATCGCGAGCGTCGGCTACGACTCCGACGTCCAGGTGATCGCCAACCGGACCCGGTTCCTGCGCGGCCAACAGGTCTACACCTACGCGGCGCTGCGGGCGCTGGCCGCCTGGCGCCCGGCGCGCTTCACGGTGACGGTGGACGACCTCGCGCCTCGGGACCTGGTCGGGTGGACGGTTGCGGCGGCGAACTCGGCGTACTACGGTGGCGGGATGCGGTTCGCCCCCGGGGCGGACATCGCCGACGGGCTGCTGGACGTCCTGCTGATCTCGCGCACCTCCCGCCTGACGTTCCTGGCGCTGTTCCCGCGGGTGTTCTCCGGGCGTCACGTCGACACCCGGCACGTGCGGGTGCTGCGGGCCCGGTGGGTGCGCATCGAGGCCGACCGGCCCTTCGCCGTCTACGCCGACGGCGATCCGCTGGCGTCGTTGCCGGCGGAGATCGTCGTGCGCCCCGGTGCCCTGCGGCTGCTCGTGCCGGTTATTCCGGCGTCCTGAAGCCGGATTCCGGCGCCGGGCGGTCGGGTTCGGCCGCTGTGGATTCGGCCGCTGTGGATTCGGCCGGGTCCGCGGTCTCTGGCCTCGGCGTGGTCTCGGGTGTCAGCGTGATCTCGGGGGTCGCGTGATAGTCGATGCGGCCGGCTGCCT
>NZ_CDWWXA010000148.1:0-10266 GCF_977971845.1 Frankia sp. CeCAU1
GGTGAGGAGGGTGTGGGGCCAGGTTCGGGCGCGTGCCTGGCTCCACAGGGTGAGGTAGTTTTTCCGGCCGGACTCGGTGAGCTGGCAGGAGCCGCCGGGGTGGTGTTCGAAGTCGGCATCGGTGAGCTGGCGCTGGTTGAAGGCGGTGAAGACGAGGCGGTCGACGAGCAGGGCGCGGAATTCTTCCATGAGGTCGAGGGCGAGGGCGGGTTTGCCGGGGCGGATGCCGTGGAGGTAGCCGATGTGGGGGTCGAGGCCGACGTGGTCGAGGGCGCCGTGGACGGCGATGCGCAGGATGCCGTAGCCGAAGGACAGGGCGGCGTTGACCGGGTCGGTGGCGGGTCGGCTGGTGCGTCCGGCGGGGGCGGTGACGGTCGCGTGCGGGGTGAGCAGGTGCGGCCATGTGGCGATGTAGCGGCGGGCTGCCTGTCCTTCGACGCCCATGGCCTCGGCGACGTTGGTGGTGTCACGCAGGGTGGGGAGGGCGTCGGCGAGGTGGGCGGCGGTGTCGCGGAGTGCGGTTTGGCGGGTGCCGGTGGCGTCGCGGGCGGCGCGGAGGAGGAGTTGGCGGCTGTTCTGGAGTTTCCCGGCTATGTATGACATGGCGAGAGTGAGGCGTCGTTCGTCGTCGCGGAAGTGATCGTGTTGGGCGATGCGTAGGTGGGGGTTGCCGCCGGTGGGTCCTTCGACGCGGGCGCGGAAGCGGCCGTTGCCGGTGAGCCAGGTGACGGAGCGGCGGTCGGTGGCGCAGCGTTGTAGGAGATCGTCGGTGATGGTGACGCCGCCGAAGACGACGATGTGATCGACGCGGACGAGGGGGAGAAGGCGGCGGCCTTTGTCGTTGTCGGGATGCCAGATGCGTACGGCGTCGCCGTCGAGGTGCAGGCTGGTTCCGGGTGTTGTGGCGTAGAGGGTGTTGAGGAGCTCAGCCATGCCAGTGTCCTGCGGGTCGTGGGGTGAACAGGTCGTGGGTGCCCGCCGCGGCGTTGGCCAGCTCGGGGAGGCAGTCGTGGTGTAGGGAGCATCGTCGGCAGCGGCGGTCGGCGACGGCCTCGGGGAGGGCCGCGGTGGTGAGGATGTCTCGCATCCGCTCGGCTGCGGTGATGATTCGGGTGGCGAGTGTGTCGGTGAGGTCGACGCGGTGGCGCCGACGGTCGGTGTGGGAAAACACTTCGGCATAGGGGACGTCGAGCGTGAGCATGTCTCGCAGACACAACGCCTGGGCGCCGGCCTGGAGATCGGCCGGCCCGCCGGGGACGTAGGGGCCAACCTTGTGCTCGATCGGGATTGCGCTGGTCGAGCTGATCTCGACGACGTCGCATACCCCGTACAGGCCCAGCCGGTCGCTCCAGACCTGCAGGCCGGTGACCTGCCGGATCCGGTTTCCCTGTGGGGTGGGGACGGCGGGGGACGGTTCGTGGACGTGAGCGTGGGCGACGTTGCCGCGCATCGTCTCGATGTTGTCGGCGAAGACGTTGTCGAGGTGGATCAGTGCGGCCTGGCGGGGGCAGTAGGCGTGGTGTTCCAGGGCGGAGATGGGAAGCCGTCCGGCGTGGGCGTCCCCGCCGGGCCACCAGTCGGAGGGGTTCATCCCAGCACGCGGGTGAGGGCCATGTCGTCGGGCAGGTCGGCGTCATCGACGTCGATCTTGTAGTCGCCGAAGCTGCGCGGTTCACCCGCGGAGATCTTCCGGGCGGTGATGCGGGCGGAGAGGGTGTGGGCCGGTGCGACGCCGAAGGCGTTGTGGTGGCTGAACACGTACAGGCCACGGGTGGCCATCTCGCCGCGGGTCGCGGACCGGTCGTGGTCGAACATGTTGACCAGGGTGCGCAGGAACAGGTCGAGGTCGGCGGCGCTGACACCGGTCTGGCGGCCTCGGGGCGCCGAGTAGTGGATCTCTGCCCGGTACAGGCCGTAGGGGACGGTCCACTTGCCGCCCATCTCGGTGCGTTCGCCCTTGTCGATGTCGGCCTGGGTGGTCTGGGTGACCCGGGTGATCGCATGGTCGACGGGCAGGACCGGGTCGAGGGACCGGGCCATGCCGACCTGGATCGGTCCGCGGATCTGCCCCAGCGACTGGGTCTTGCCGGTGGACAGGACCGCGCCGAACAGGCGGATGTCGACGTACCGGTTGGCGAGCCATTCCCGGGCCTTCGCGGCTTTCGCATCGTCGATCTTCTTGCCGAGTTCGAGTCCCTTGACGAGGTAGGACTCTTCCAGTCGGGTGTTCAGCGCGTGGCCGGCTTCGACGAAGATCTGGTAGCGGGTCAGGTCGAGGCCTTCGGCTTCGGCGGCCAGGCCGATGGTGTCGCGGACCTTCCTCTTGATCGCGACGTCGGTGACCAGGCCATGGCCGGTTTCGTCGTCGGTGCGGGGCCGGTTTCCGTTGTCCGGGTCACCGTTGGGGTTGCCGTCGGTGACGTCGAACAGCAGCACCATGTCGTGCTTCTTCTCGGGATCAAGGTTGAAGGCCATGAATTGCACTCCTGGGGGCAGTTGGTGAAATGACGGCGGTAGTGGGCTTCAGGAATCTGCTGCAGTACGCCAGGTAGGACAGCATATTGATCAAGGGGTGGGTGTGCCGGGATCCGCTGGCATCCCCGGAGTGTTCGGCGGAAATCCAGGGCCGGGTGTCTTCGCGGCGTTGGCGGCGCCGCCTCGACGCATTGAGTCCGACCGGTGGTGACTATAGCCAAGAATGAACATAGCCTGGTCGTCGGGATTTCCTCGACCAGGGAATCCGCCGCTGGCTACCAGTAGTTCGTTGAGCCCATGCAGCTGATTTTCGAGAGCGACTGCTCGGGCGACACTGTCTCGACGAATCTTCTTGAGCCATGGATGAACAAGAAGCCATCCCTGTATAAGAGCGGTCTTCGGGTTGGCAACGGCACCGGCGAAATATCGGTCGGCGAAGGTGGTGTTGAGCCGATCACCCTTTTCTCGGCCCATCTGGGAAGCATAGTACTGGATGGATTCCAACTGGGCGAAGATCCGTCCGGCGAGATAGGCGGGGTCATGGTTGTCCGGGTCAAGACCGGGTCCGGGCACAGGTCGGTTCCTTTCGTCGGCAAGGCGGGCTCGGCGGACCAGGGCCAGGCGTAGCAGTGCGACTCTGGCGTCATCGACGTGCCCGTCGGTACGAATGCGGGTCAGAAGATGGCCGAACAGCGCGGGTGGTACCGGTAGGTTTTTGAGCGCGATGCGCAGGAGGTCTCGGCGGACACCGTCGGGACGTTGCGCGCTGCGGTCGTCGAATCGGGCGTACTCGCCGGAGGAGCGGTCTCCACCGCCTTGCTCGATCCACCGGCCGGTAGCGAGTACTAGGCGGGTCAGCGGTACGTAACCACCGCGGGCCAGGTTCACGCCGTATGTCTGGTGGTCTCCGAACCAGTGGATGATATTTTCCTCGAGCTGCGCCAGGGGCATATCGATCCAGTCCCGGACTGCGATCCGAGCGCCGCTTCCACTGATCGTGACTGAGCAGAACCGTTCGTGTTCCAGGTCGGTGTCTTCAGTGCCGCGACCGCTGTGGACACGTTCACCGAGGACACGGACATCGGCTGCCCGCGCCTGTCCCATAAGAGTCATGACGGCGACTTCCCGGCCGATGGTCCACCAGGTCATCCGACCGTCGCTACCTGACAGAGAGTGATCGGGATGGTCGAGCAGATAGTGCAGGTTCGCGACGGAGATGCGGGCGCAGCCGATGCAGATCGGCACGGTTGCCAGGCTGTCGGAGAAGTCGTAAGTGTGGATCTTCTTGTTCGCGGACACGAGTGCGGCAATGGCCTGACCGGCGAGGGGAACGAGCCGCCGGGGAATCCCCTGGGGGAAGCGTTCGACGAGAACACCATCCTGGCCGCAGACCAGGCATACTCCGCGTCGCCCGCCGTCGGGGCTGTCCCCGCCAGCCTTGCGGCGCTGCACCTCGCGTTCCCAGAAGATCTGGACGGAGCGTTCCTCGGGAAGCCAGTGCCCGTCGTCGCCGACCAGCAGAACAATTCCCTGTTTCGACGTCCAGACTTCCGGGCGGCGGACCTGGTTGTGGCCACGGCGCGTGAAGAAGCCGTCGACGGCCTGAGCTATCAGATCGGCAGGGAAGGCGGTGGCCCAGCGGTGGACGAGGTCAACGAAGCTTGCGTGGCACCGTCCGACCCAGTCCGGCTTCGCATCGTCATCGGCCCAACCGAGGACGTATTGAATGTCGTCGGCACCGAGCAGCGGCGACGCGCCAGAGCTGCGGGTCAGGTAGGGCACGGGGCCCGGCTCGCCGAAGCGGCGTAGTTTGTCGGTCGGATCGGACAGATCTAGCAGGTCCGGCATCGCGAGCTGACCGTCAGCGTCGATCATCAACCCCCAGCGCATCGGCCGAGACTGGTAGAACGGCGGTAGATCGTCCACCCCGCTGATCATCGGGCGTTGGAACTCGGTGAGGCGTTGCAGCAGCATCAGGCCACCGCCGGAACGTCACCACGGATACCGGCCCGCGGGACATACAGGACGCCGGCATCGAGGCGGGCGGTGAACCAGTCGAACGCCACCGGTGGGCCGTGGTGGATGCGGTGCAGCATGACGCCAAGGTCCTCGTCCTGCTTCCACACAGGTGTGCCGTCGGGCGGTGCGAAGGAGGCGGGGAACTCCCGTGCGCCGAGGTAAGGCTGCTGGAAGCAAGCACCACGGCTCACCCGACGGCGGAACTGCTCCCGGTAGGCGGCAACGTCCTTCGTCGCATGGTCTTGGAGTTCGACATGCGCATGGATCCGGTAGGCAACATCTTTCAGGCAGACGGCGCTGCGCTGGTCCCGGTTAGCGACCGTGTCGATCCGCCGTACTCCGCTTGCCGCGTCCGACAGAAGCGGCAGATCGTAGGTTTCGTTCCGGCGGAGGGTGAACTGGTGGAGCGGACGGAGAACCTCGATTGCCACCGGAGCCCAGCGGAACTCCGGCTTCCAGAAGATGGACTCCAGCACTCCGACCGCAGCGGTCGGCGTCATCACCGGGTAACTCACCCGCTCGACCCGGAACTCCGGGCGGGTGAACAGCGCCCCTTCCGCCCAGACCTGGACGGCGACCGGCGGGTCCCCTGAGGGGGAACGGGGCAGGGTCAGGGTCATGCGATGAACTCCTCTCCTGACGGTTCAAGAACGATGCCGGTGTTTTTGTCATAGCTGCCGGCCCATTCGACGAGGTCCCCGAAGACGGGCTGGCACAGCGTGGCGACGTCGGCGCGGTCCCGGGTGCGGCGTTGGATCATGACCAAGTAGGGTTGAAGATCGCGGAAGAGGCGAGGCTCGGGAAGCGGGACCATGCGAATCCGCTCGACGAGCTGACGGACCCGTTCCTCCTCACCCTGGTAAGGCACGGCGACCGGGACGGTGTCCTCATCGATCATTCGGAATGCCTTCGATCTGTCCGGTCTCGGGTCTTCCCCTGTGCGCTTCGGACCTTCCGCTACCGCGCGGAAGTCGAGGGCCGCTCGGCTGATCTGCACCGCCGCTCCCCTGCTATCCCTACCTGACACCCGCGGATTTTGCAGGTAGCTGTGGTAGTAGAGGCGTAGTGCCTTGAGATCATCTGGGTCGGCGCGGCCCAGTCCGATGTACCGGGCGGTGATGCCGACGGGAAGGTCGTAGGAGCGTGGACGGCCGCCATCGGCCGGGTCGAATACGACCACCAAGCCGCCTTTCGGGCCGAGATGCCCCTCCCGGTTCGCCCTGCCCGCGGCCTGCTGCAACGAGTCCGCCGGGGCCATCGCCCGGAACACCACTGGGAAATCCAGGTCGACGCCGGCCTCGATCAGCTGGGTGCTCACCAGCCGGACGGGTAGCCGCGCGGTGAGCCGTTCCTTCACCTCCGCGAGTACCTCTCGACGGTGCGCCGGGCACATTGCCGTCGACAGATGCAGCACCGGGGTGGTCGCCGGTACACGGGCAGCAACCAGGTCCCGCATCTGGCGGGCATTCGCGACCGTATTCACGATCGTCAGCGACTGGTCTGCACCGGCAGCCGCCGGATCGGCAACCCGATCAGCGACCTGCTCCAACGTCGGTTTCGGATCGGGCCACCACTCGTACCGAACCCGACATGACGTCTTATACAAGGATTCCGGATTGGAGATCACCTCGATCGGCGTGATCGACTCCAACGGATCCAGCGCCCACAGCTCCGGCTGTGTCGCCGATGCCAGTAACACCGTCGTCCCGAACCGCGCCGTCAGCGTCCGCAACCCGTCCACGATCGGGAGAAGCAGCGGCGCCGGCAACGCCTGCACCTCATCCAGGACGATCACGGAGTTGGCGAGACGGTGCACCTTGCGCATTGCCGCCGGCTTGCGGCCGAAAAGCGAGTCGAACAGCTGCACGGTGGTCGTCACGACGAATGGCGCATCCCAGTTCTCCGCCGCCAGCCTGCGCCACCGTTGCGCCGGACCGTCGTCATCGACAGTGACGTTCGAGTGATGCTCCAACACCACCGGAGCGCCCTTGCCCGCCCCGACCGGGTCCAACAGACGCCGGTACACTGCATGGTTCTGCTCAGTGATCGTGATGAAGGGCACCGCGACGATCACCCTGGACTTTCCCTGCTCGAGGGCATGCCGGAGGCCGAACCCGGCCGCCGCGATCGTCTTCCCCGATCCCGTCGGCGCCGGCAGCCGGTAGATTCCCGTCGGACCGGCCGCCGCGGCCAGGCACGCTTCATACACCTCACCGCGCAACCGGTCCGCAGCCGGGGCGGGGGGCCGACCAGCCAGCATCTCCTTACGCCGACCGACGAACCGATCCCACAACATCGCCATGTCCGCGGGAGCCGCAACCTGCGGCTGGCCACCGGACCGATGAGCCGCCGTGTCCAGCCCGTCCGCGTCGACCAACGCGCTGAACAGGAAGCGCATCAGCATCTCGCTGGTACCCGGCTCATCGAACCCGACCGGGAGACGCACCGGCGGCCCGTCGAACAACCCAGGAAGCAGCGGACGTAGCGCTGCCTCCGCCTCCGCCCGGTCCTGTACATCTCGCGGTTTGCTTCGATCTTTGATCATCGAGCGTACCTCGGACGGATTGGTCAGCCCGCCGTGATGACCATGCAAAGGCAAACCGAGCACCGGGAAGGCCCCACGCCGCTCCGCGAGAAGAACGCCCAACGTTTTATGATCTTCACCTACGCGGACGCCCGTCGCCTCCGCCCGCAACAGACCGTCCTGCCAGGCACAGGATGCCTTGCCCACGTCATGCGCCAATCCTGCGAAGCGGCCCACCTCACCGGCACCGAACACCGCGGCGAAACGCTCAGCGAGCAGTGCGGTGCCCTCAAGATGATCGACAAGTCGGTGGCGCATGCCGGACGTGTTCATACTGTGTGCCCACATCGCTGAACCCCGCTCTCGAGTCCGCGTCGAGCCACCCCCCGTGGCCGATTAGCGACGCAACCTCGTCCGAGGATCATTCAAGCGGATGGGTCCGACAGTTTCCGGCCGGGGGTCGATGCCATCTCCCAACCATCGGCTTCCCGACCCATCCGGCTCAGGACCATGGTCCCGCCGACGAACGAAGCGATCATGTAAACATGCCGGAAGCTGCTACTCGAAGGGCACTCCAGCACGACCATGCAGAGCTCGGAACCTTGAGCCAACCTTGCGAGTACCCCACCGACTCGCTGGAGCGGGAGCCGACCCATCAGCTGGGGAGAGCGGATCTTGGCCGACGATCCCGACCACGGCTTCCTCGACATCGCAGACCCGCATCTTCACCGCCGCGTTCGTCCACGAAACGGACGACCTTCGCGGCCTGGCCGCGAGGCAGAACGGTTCTCCCTAACGCCGATTTCCGCACGGGCCCGTCCCCGGCGAGGATCACAACGGAGTGAAGGCGCGGCGCAGGACGTCGCCGCGCAGCGTTGAGCGCCCGCCCCCGGGCGGACGCCCTCTCCAAGGCGGATCAGTCGCCCGAGGATGCTGTCTCGCGGAAGACCAAGGTGACGTCGACGTCGCCGAAGTGCTCGGCGAAGACGGCACTGGCCGGCATGGACGCGAGGGCGGCGGCTACCTGTTCGACTGTCGCCTCGGGCGAGACGGACAGCCCGATGTCGACCGCCGGCGGGTGCACGATGCGGGTCACCGTGACGAACTCCGACGCGTGCTGTGGACTGGGGGGTGGCTCGGATGGTCGAACGGTGGTCATACTGCGGCCTCCTTGCGGATCGGTCGCGGGTGTCCCGCCTCGATCGTCGGCACGGGGCGGAGTCGCCTCTCGGCGCAACGGGTTGTAGCGCTGCAATCAAAGTATGCGCCCTGAGGTTGTAGCGCTGCAACTAGCTAGTGTTGATCCGTGGCGGATGAGACCATGACGAGCAGTGACATCGCGTCGTTGCTTGGGATCTCCCAGACCGCCGTCAACAAGATGATCTCGAAGGCGTCCGACTTCCCGACGCCCGTTATCGCGCGACCGAACTTCCGGGCCTGGCGGCGCCCTGAGGTCGAGGCATGGTTACGGCAGCACCGCCCCGGTGCGCTCGACGGCCAGTAGAACTCCGCCAGGAAGGGCCTCGCCGCCGTAGCCGACGCCTGCGACGCTCGGCAATGCCGATATCCCAGTCGCTGAACTCACCCAGGGTCAGGTTCCTTTCCCTCGACGCCACCCCGGAGAATTCTCTACCAGGGCACGGCGTGCCCGGAGCCTCTCGCCCCTGGTTCGATGGGCGGCCTCATGGGTCCTGGGAGCTTGCGCGTAGCGCAAGCTCCATATGTGCCGTCGGAGGTGGGTGACGCCGGGTGCCGTTCTGTCCATCGTCCGGCGGGTTGTTTTCCCCGGGGGGAGTGGGGGTTCGGGGGCGCATTTGTGTGCCGCGTCCTGCCGATTTTCTGGTCGTGGTCTCGGGCGGGTTGCTCTGGGGCTGGATTCTCCCGGAATCATTGTCTGATCTTTGTCGGAGTCGATCGTAGCCTGGAAGGGAAGGACGCCGGCAGAACAGACGGCACGGGGCGTACCGGAATAGCTGCGGGCATGGTGAAGGGCCGGCGCCGCTGGGTGGCGGCGCCGGCCTGGCGCGGGGTGCGGTGGGGTTAGCTGCCGAGAGCGGGCCGCTGGGTGGGGGTCAGGCGGGTGCCGCCGAGGTCGGCGCGTTCGCCGGCGTGGTAGCCGTCGCGGCCGCCGGAGCCGGAGAGCTGGCGGGCTCGTCCCTTGCGCAGCCGGGGGTAGGTGTGGGTGAGGTGGCGTTGGACGAGGGTGGCGCGGTCGGCGAGGACGAGGGCGGTCGACGGTCCGGTGCTGGTGGTGTCTTCGCGCAGGGCGCGGGCTTTCGCGGCGGCTTCGGCGGCAGTGAGCCGTTTGTAGACGGCGACGGCGAAGCCGGCGAGCCAGGAGCGGCGGAAGGCGCGCGGGTTTTCCCCGGTGGGGATGCGGGCGGCGGTGATGCCGTAGGAGGACTGGACGAGCAGGGAGGTGTAGAGGATCTGGGCGCGGTCGAGGTCGGCGGTCATCCCGAACAGGTGGGCCTGCTGGCGGAGCCGGTCGGGGTCGCGGCGGGTGTGGGAGACGATCTGGCAGCCGAGGGGGACAGCGATGGAGGACAGCAGGTTGAGCTTGTCGCGGGCGTAGGGCGGGTCCATGTCGAGGCGGATATCGCTGGGGGTGGCGGGGCGGTTCTGTCGGGCGTCGAGGCGGGCCTGGTCGATGCCGTAGCGGGCGATGAGCTCGGCGGCTTTCAGGTTGTAGCTTTCGCGGGCCTGCTCGCTGATGCCGTCCGCTTCCGCCATCGCGAGGAGTTTGCGGATTTTGTCGAGTGCGACGTCTGGTTGCATGGTCCGTCCCTGCTGGGTGATGGATTGATGATGCCCCCTTGCAGCACCTCATATTCTACTGTTTCTGAGGGTATTGTGGCTGCGGCGCACCGATATTTTTCCCTCTTGGCTGATATGTTTCTTTGCGGTTTTGGTCGGGCCGGGATAATCGTTTTTCTGGCTGGTTGAATCCTCTCAAGATATGCCGGTGGTTTTCGGGCGGTGGGACTATTCCTCTCTCCGGGCTTCTTTTTTGTTGTTTATCCGTGCCGGTGAGGCGTGAGGGGCCGGGTCGGGTGTGTTCCTCGGGGTCGTCGGGCGACGCCATGCGACCTGCCTGTCGCGGTGGTGGTGTTCCTTGGCGGGGCAATGGGCGCGGGGGAGGTATCGGGCGAGGTCCTCGGTGAGGTGTTCGACGAGGTCCTTGGCGATGTTCTCGGCGGGGATGGTGGGACGTCCGGCCGGGTGTGTTCCTGGGGGCGGGGTCGAAG
>NZ_CDWWXA010000149.1:0-4266 GCF_977971845.1 Frankia sp. CeCAU1
GGGGCTCCCTGGAAGCGGAACGGGACGATCTCGTTCACGCCGCCTCGCTTGCGACCGCGCGCCGGGCCCGGTAGGCGCCGATCGCCTCATGGATGTGCCCGTGGCCGGGCTGGTTGAAAAAGGCGAGGACGCCGTCGAGGTCCTCGGGTGCGTAGAAGGCGAGCAGCACATCCATGCTTCCGCCGATCTGCCCGGTGCTCACCATGTCGCGTGGGAGCTGCTGAAGGGCGTCGATGATCTCGCCGACGGTCGCGCCCGCCCCGATGCCAAGATCGTGGATGCCGTAGGTCATGCCCTCCAAGTCGACGTGGCCGACGTGGGTAGCCGGGCCCGGCTCCTCATCGAGGTAGGTGTCCGACGGGTACGGCAGAATGTCGGTCAAGGCTTGTTCTCCTGTTGTGGTCAGGGGTTCAGGTCTAGGCCCCGGCCGGTGCTGGAATCACCGGTTCGGGGCCGCTTCGTTGGTCCTGAGCTAGTCGCACACTCTTGGTGTCCGACTAGCGCGTGCCCCCAGTATTCACACGCTCTAGGCGTGCGTCAACTACGATGTGCGCTGTGAACCTCATGGGCGCGGCAGAGATCGCGAAACGGCTCGGCGTCAGCCGACAACGGGTCTTCCAGATCACCAACGGGAAGGGCTTCCCTGATCCGGTGACCAAGCTCGCCATGGGCAACGTATGGCGCGGCGAAGACGTCGAGGACTGGATCAGACAGCACCGGCCAGATCTCGCCGAGAAGGCCCAGAGCGGCGAGTAAGACCACCCCCGCGCATGAAGCGGGCCCGCCCGGTGTTGGTCGCACCGGAACGGGCCCTTGATCGACAACCCTTACCTTGGAAGGGCCATCAATCCGTGTCCCATCATGCCCGCGGCAGCCTGCCCGAAGGCGGCCAGACCCCCGACGACTCGACTGCACTCGCCTGTTGGGGCGCCTTGTGAGCTGGGGATGGGTCGCTGCCGCCTTCGACCTGCTTCCCGGGGAACTGCCCCCCGCTGAGCGGACGGTCGTGCTCATCCTCGCTGAGGATGCCCGCCGCGGTTCGCGGCGCTCTTCACCCGGCCTGCCCAAGCTCCTCGCCCGCTCGGGACTCAAGAGCCGCTCTCAGCTTGCCGCGGTCCTCGGCAAGCTCGCCGATCGTGGGCTGATCCGCCAGATCGAGCGCGCCAGGCGGGGCCACGTCGCTGTCTATGAGCTGCTGTTCGACGAGGCGCGGTTCGAGGAGACGGCCGAAATGGGTCCGGCTGGCCGGACGCAGGCAAGCCCAGACAGTCCCACAGGCGAGGTAATTGCGTCCGGTGGGGCGGACGCAGACCGCGAGGATCACGACGGACTTGGGTCCGGTGGACCGGACGCAGACACGGAAGTTACCGGCGAGTTGCGTCCGGTCGGCCGCCGAATTGCGTCCGGTGGACCGGACCCCTCCCTTGCAAGCTCCCTGGAACTACAAGCAGCAGCAGAGCCCACCGACGACGAACCCGATCCGCCCACGCTCGACGCTGAGGAGCCGACCGACGCCGTCGAGGCGGACCCGTACGCCGACCTCGCCGGCCGCTTGGTCGTTGGCGAGCGGCTCCCCGCCTCCTGGCGCCCGGACATCGCCGCCGCCCTCGCCCGCGGCTGCGCCCCCGCGCAGATCGTCGATGCCTACCGGGCGCCCCTGTCCGGACCGGTCCGCAGCCCGGCCGCAGTGCGCCGACGCCGCATCCGTGACCTCGAACCCGCCCCGGCCGCCGCCAGCTCGGCCGTGACGCCGACGCCACCGAACCTGCGGAACATGTGCCGGCTTCACACACAGCCCGCGCCCTGCCCGGTGTGCGCCGACCTCGCCGCCGACAGCAGCACCTCGGGCGGGCCCCGGGCCGTCACAGCTGCGGCCCGGACCTGCACTCGCTCGCCGGCCGCCGTGGAGGCCCTCGCCGAGCTGCGCGCCCGACTGCCGCGGGGCCGACGGTGACGGGACCCTGCGCGCAGCGCAACCTACAGGACGCAATACGCTGCCTCGGTACTACAGGAGGATACGGGGGAAACAACGTGAACTACCGAGGTCAGCCTGAGCCGTACCGCGATGCTTACCCACCGGACCGCCGGCACCACCCCGAAGTCCGGCGCCAGGACTACCCACCGCGCCCACGCGGCGAGATCGATCACGGCTACGAACAGACTGTGTGGGAGGCGACCAGCCAGTCCCTCGCGGGTCTCGCCTCTGGGGGACGCGCCGCAGACCGCTACCGGATCGCCGGCACCCGCCTGTACGTGACCCGCGGCATCGCGACCACGACCACCGAGCAGTACGAAATCGCCCTACTGTTCGATATCGACGTCCGACAGACCCTCGTCCAGAAGGCCCGGAGCATTGGCGACGTGGTCGTGCATGTGCGCCGTGGCTGGGGCCACGACACGGTGATCCTCCAGTCGGTTTCGGAGCCGATGAGAGTGCGGGACATGCTGAATCAGATGGCCGAGCGAGCGCGGAGGCACCAGCAGCGGGACTGGTAGTCCGAGGACATCCCGGGCTGCTGCCCGATACACCGCCCGGACGTCCCGAATCCGAGCCCGGCTCCCGCGTGGCCGGCGTTGAAAATTCAGGCCCGCGACTCAGACTGCGGCGACCCGGCGGCCCAACTCCTGCACAAGTGGTTCCCGCGGCCACGGCGCAAGCTGCCGGTGCAACGTCTGCACTCTGGTCGACACCGTGGCGTTCGGCACCACCGCGACTGTGTCGAGTGCCGCAAGCCCGGCGTGCGCAGCCGCGTCCGGGTCTGGCCGATCGCCATCGAGATAGCCGTGCCCGACGAGTAGGTGGGCTATGGCGACACCAACGAGGTCGTGCACGGCGGTTTCTACCGCAAGCTCGCCGTGGCGGATCGCGGTCCGTCCCTCGCCGGGAGTGTGGGCGGCCCACTCGGCGATCCCGAGGTGTTCCTCGGCGTCGTCCCACACCCCGCGGGCTACAGCAGGCGCCTTGTCCCGTTTCATGATCTCAAGTGCTTCGGTGGCGCGCCCCCGATAGCCGGCGGCGGCGTTGGCGCGGGCCGCGTAGCCAGCAAATCGGGCACGCTGGTGTGGCTCCCCGACGGACAGTGCCCGGTCGGCGGTCTCCGCGGCGAGCCCCCACTGGCTCGCGCCGAACGCGATACAGGAGTGCAGCCCGGCGACCCTCGCGATGAGCGCCGGCTCCTGGACATCGTCGGCGTGCTCCTCGGCCAGGCCGATGAACTCGCGAGCGAGCCGATCCTCGCCGCCGTAGCGGCAGACCGTGGACAGGCCGGCGGCGAGCTGGCCGGCCAGCAGGGTGAGGCGGCGGACATACCGCGCCTTCAGTCGGGTGCCGAGCATCTCCTCGACGTCGCGGTACGCCTCGAACGCCGGGGAGATCAGCTCTCCCGGGTGCACGGCCCACATGTCCCGGTCGAGCGTGGCGAGGGCGTCCTCGGCTGCGGCGACCTTGGAGATGTTCGGTTTGGCGTTGGACAATTGCTCGGTGACGCCGCTGGTGACGGCGAGGACGGATGCGACTGTGAGGCCGCCCGCTTCGAAGAGTTGTCGCCTGTCCGTCGGACCCACCCCCTTCTCCATATCCACTGTCCGCCACGGGATGTCGGGTCGTCCACCGCCGTAGAGTTTGATCTCTATCCCGGTGTGCTCCATCACAGCGTCCTGCCACAGCCGGTACAGCTCGCCGTCGGCGCCGAGGGCTTGGTCGAGGGCGGCGACCACCTCCCGAGTAGGCAGCGCGTGCGGCTTGCCGTGCTGCTCGCAGCGCAGCGCAGCGCCAACCGTGTTCCGGTCCGCCCTGATGATCCTTCCGAGCGAGGTGTTGTTGACCTTCGGGCCCAGTCGTGCGACGAGATCCTGCGCGTAGGCGACGTACCGCTGACGTGCGGAGCGGACGACGGGACCAGTGTGCACGGCGGGCTCCCCTCCTACCGGCATCCCGGGCGGTAACGATCGCTACCGCGCGGGTGAACAGTTCGCGGACTGTGCGGGATGTGTACCAGAGTGTGTCATGAGTGCACCGGCAGGTCAGCCGGCCGACACGACGGGGAGGGCGGCCGATGCGACTGGACCCCACCCCCGGGACGGCTGAGATCACCGGACGGAGGATCACCAGGGTGGCAGCCACTACTGCGACCCGGGAGGCTCCGGCCGGACGGGGAGAGTCGGGCGCGCCGACGATGCCGCGCCGCGACCTGCTCCCCGTCCGGACCCCAGGCGCGGCCTGGCAGGCCGTCCGCGGCCTGTGGCCGGCCCTTGAGACTGCCCGGC
>NZ_CDWWXA010000149.1:4756-10642 GCF_977971845.1 Frankia sp. CeCAU1
GCGTTCCCCCGAGCGTGCCGGGCCCCTGACGCTGCCCTACCCGCGGCCCGTAGCCGCGCCGTGAGGTGCCCCCTCGCGGCGACTCCTGGGCTGGTTGCGTAACAACCGCGGGTAGGGCAGCCCCATCCTCAATCGGAAGAGTTGTGATCATGCACAGTTTGCTGCCCGCCGCGGCGTTGGTTCTCGCCCCAGCCGATCAACTGTTCGCCAGGGAGCTGCACGCCGCCGGCCCTCTCAAGCTCCGCCCGGAGCAGATCACGTCACTGGCGGCCATGTGCACCCAGTACACGGCTACGGTGGAGCAGTTCCAGGAGCAGATGGCGGCGCTGGCGAGCCGCATCCGCGAGGTTGTCTATGCGGAGGTGCTGCCGGCTGCGGCAGGCCTCGCCATCGCAGACGAGCTGCTGCGGCAGAGGGCCGATCTGCTCCTCGCCTGGGAGCGGGCATGGCTCACCCGTCGCCTCGACGGCCTCGCCGATCTTGATCTTTCTCAGATCGAGCGGATAGCGGCGTTGCACGCCGACCGGGAGACCCGGGTCGGCGCGGCGCTGCGCGGCGAACGGCCGGGCCGGCCGGTCCCTGCCTGACCGCCAGGATTCGGGAAAGATCATGGCCTGGCAGACTGCCGCAGTGGCCCCTGCCTGCCAGTTCGGCAGGCAGGGCATCGACGTCGTTGTCCGCTACGAGTACGCCGGCGAGACGCATGAGATCCGCCTGCCGGGGGTTGTCTGGTCCGGCCTGGCGGCGGCGATCCGCGCCGGGCGGCTTGACCGGCTCGGCGGGGAGTGGACATCGTGGCCGCCGGGCGGTGGCCGCGTTCGGGTCTGTGGCGGATATGTGGAGCTCGTCTACGGCTATGTGTCCCGGCGGGAGGCACGGCTACCCGCGTCGGTCTGGGAGCAGATCACCGCGGCGATCCACGCCCACGCGGTTGATCATCTTCCCGTAGTCGACCATTTGGATCATGGCCGGTACCAAGACTTTCGGGATCGGAGCAGCCGGGCTCCCGTGCTGCACGCCCAATACCTCCGGGGGCGGGTGCCGATCGCACCCCCCGACATCATCGCCTGAGCTCACGAGGAGCCCCCCATCCGGGAGATGGAGGGCTCTGTGGGACGGGGACGGGCGGCGTGGCCCGGCTGTGGGTAGGTCAGGCGGCGTAGCGGTTGACGTCCTCCCCCTCGTGAACGAGGGGGAGGACGTCAAAGGTCGACTCGGACGCCCACCCGTCGTCACCGCCCTCGATGTAAGCGTGGAACGCGGCACCGCCGAGCTCACGCGCGTCCCGCTCTTCCTCGCCGAGACGGGCGAGGGTGAACGCGGCGAGGGCGTCGAGGTCAGCCGGCATCGGCACTCGCAGCGGCGCCGTTCGTGGGTTCCTGCTCGGCGTGGATGTCCCGGTCCCCGAGCGGAGCACGACCGGACGTCGCGTTGAAGGCGCTGAGGAGCTCCGCCATGGCGCCGCGCATCTGGTCAACGGTCCCACCGCAGCAACGGCGGCGGCAGGGTGTAGGAGTTGACGGTCACCATGCGGTGGCCGCGAGCCGCACACACGGGATTGCGTGGCAGCGGCAAGTACAGCCAGCCCGCGACATGACGTCGACGGCGCCGGTCCTCCTGGGCGCCGTAGTCGGTGCCGTAGGCCCAGACGCGACGTAGGCCGTCAGGCTGCTCGACGCTTGCCCACGCTCGCATCGCTCGCCCGATCATCGTGCTCTCCTCGCGGGTCCGTAGGGGGTCATCCATCGGAGACGGCCATCCCGGTACAGGTCCGGCGGCAGGGGTGGCGTACACCGGACCGAGCGCGCCCGGGTCGCTGCGGCGGCAAGCTCGCACAGTGCGGCCCCCGCGCGTAGCAGCTTGGTGCGCATCACCTCGGTGAACGCGGCCATGGCGCGGCGGGAGTCCTCGTGGCCGCGCGCGGGACGAGGGCCGGTCAACGGGTGTCCTGGGGGATGAGGAGGTGCAGCTCGGAGTGGTCCCACCTGCGGGAATGCCTGGTCGAGCGGGGGGAGCGGCGGCAGCGGATGATCCCCGTTTCGGGATCGCGGCAGTCCGGCCACTTCGCGTCGTCGTGACAGGCGCCCTGCTCGTAGCCGGCATTGGAGCACCAGAGGTCCCCGCGGTCCGCGTGCTTGTCGAAGCTGATCGTCCGTGGCGCTTCGCAGCCGGGGCAGACGGCGTTCCCCACGGTGCTGGGCGGGTCTTCAATTCCGAGTACCAGCAGGGCGACCCGGTGGACGGAGCGGACATCGTGGAGCAGCTCCCCGAGATGCTCGCCGCCGTCCTTCTGCGCGGCGAGGATGGGAAGCAGGCCGGCGGCCTCCGCGCGGGTGACGCGGAGGGGCATGCCGTCGCGGCAGAACCGCACCCAGTCGCCGAGTGCCTTTTCGATCTCGTCGCGGGCGAGCATCGGCCCGTCCGCGCCGGGCGGCCGTGGGCCTGGGGGACGGTGGGTGCGTTCGCCGGGGGTGCGGGGGATGACCTGGTGGTGGTAGGCGCGGGTCAGCCGGTCCAGGAGGGGCAGGGTACCGGGGGCGTCGGCCGCCGAGAACTGGCCGTACAGCTCCCCGATCAGAATTTTGATCTCCAGCTCTGCGCCGGGCGCCGGTGTCTGCACATCAAACATCGTACGATCAACGATTCATAGATCGCATGATGCTTGATACGCTGCGGGGGTCCTCGGCGACGCCGGGACAGCAGACCTCCAGGGTCGGGCCTGCCGTCCCAGTGTCCGCGAAGCTCAGCCGAAGTCACCCGGCAGGGTGGGCCACAACCCGGCGCGCCCGAGGACCCCGCACGCGCAGCGGCCCCGCACCCTCCCCCGTGGGTGCGGGGCCGCTGCGTTACCGGGTTAGCCGAGCAGGTCCGCGGTGCGGATGCCGCGAGCCGAGACGGTCAGCCCCGCGACGTCCGCACCGAGATCGGTTGCTGCCTAGCTCCAGTCAATCTCGCCCCGCTCGACGACGACCTTGCGGCCCTCGACGTGGACCCGCTCGATGTCGCAGGTCTCCTCACCCCTCCGGGTGATCTCTCCGGCGATCTCGTGTCCGGTAGGGATTGAGTTGACGATCTGCTGGAGCTCGGTGGCGTCGAGCTCGCCAGAGTAGTAGGCCGAAAAGCTGGCCTCCAGGGCGTAGACGTGGCCGTCACCGTTCTGGCAGGCGTAGAATTGGCCGTCCTGCGGTGGGAGGTTCAGGATGTCCGCGGGGACGGGCGGGGTGATGCTCAAGGATCCTTCGTGCGTGCTGGTGTAGCTCATTTTAGGGTTCCTCTCGTTCTGCGCTGACAACGTCAGTATGCACCAGATCGAAGGGGAATGCAAATCGGGTCAGCTCTCAATCATTTTTCCTCCGGTCTCCGTCAGCATCGGCACCCCCCGCCCGTCACGGGCTAGCGCGCCGCGGACGAGCAATGCCCGCGCAGGCCGCACCGACACCCGGCGGCCGGCGACGAGCACCGGCGCGCCATCCGCCGGCCAATCGAGCGACCCGTCTCGGGCCGCGGTAAGGATGCGTCGCTGGACGTCGGACAGCCGGCGGTCGTTCGGCCCGGCAGTCACCTCGGCCCGGTCGGGGCCCCGGCGGGCGGCTCGCGCGGCACGGGCCTCCGGCGAGTAGTAGGCGATCACATCATCGGCTGGCCAAAGCTTTTGATCGCTTCGTTCTAGCAGCTCGGACGGGACATCTGCCGGCGGCAGATCATCGGCGGCGCGACGGAGCATCGTCGTCACGCCGTTGTAGGTGACGCCGAGATAGTCGGCGATGTCGCGGGCGCGCCAGTACAGGACGCCGTCGTCGACGACACCCTGTGGTAGTGGCCTGTCCTTCATGCGTCCCCCTTCTCCTGCGGGGTCCCAGTATCGTAGATGGGCCGGCCCGGTCCTCCTGTTCTGCGCTGACACCCACGGACGTGGGGTAGATGGGGCTGCCGGGCCGGCGCTTCCCGCGCCGGCCCGGGTTGCCTCAGACCGCTGCCCGCAGGATCGGCAGCGCCCACCGTGCTATCTCCGGGTGCGGGTCTTGCCCGACATACGTGACCATGATTTCCATCTCGCGGGAGGTGGACTCCACCGCCGGGCGGACCTTCCGGGAAGCAACGACGCCTTCGGGATGGTCGTTTAGGCCGATGACGATGTCACCTGGACGTAGGAACGCGACCCGGATGATTGTCTCGGTGAACTCCCACAGGGCGCCGAGGGCGGTGATTTCTGCGATGAGCGCCTCGTCGGTGGCGTCCCGGAGCTGGCCGTCCCATGCGGTCTGGTCGTAGACGCCGAGACCGGCGGCGGTGATCGACTCGTTCAGGGTGTGGAGCAGGTTCACTAGGTGCTCGTGCATGGCGTGTCCTCTCGTTCTGCGCTGACAACGTCAGTATGCACAACATGTGGAGGTGTCGTCAAGTCGGGTAGGCGATTTGCATTCCCCTCCGATCTGGTGCATACTGACGTTGTCAGCGCAGAACGAGAGGAGCCCTAAAATGACCATCACCGCCGACATCGCCACCATCCCGGCCCTCGTCCGTGACCACACCATCAGCATCGAGACGGCTGCCGTCGAGCTCGGCGGACTGAAGCCGGCCACCATCCGCCGCTACCTAAAGGCCGGGAAGCTCTCCCGCCTCGGTGCCGGGGTCTCCGCCAACTCGGTAGAGGCATACCGAGCCGCACGGAAAGCGAACCAGGAGCGCACCCGATTCCGGAAGATGCCGAAGCCGGACGACGACCTGACCGTCCTGACCGACATCGAACTCGCGGCAGAGGCGTGGGCCGAAGCAGCCCGACTGGAAGCGCTCGCCCGGGACCTGAAGAAGCAGGCCCGGCCGGTGCTCGACGACGCCGGCCCGGGGCGCCACGGCCAGTTCGACGTGAGATTCACCGCCGGCCGGACGGTGATGGACACCGCAGCGGTCCGGGAGGACTACGCCGAGCGCGGCGAGGACCTGCCGATGCGGGTAAACGCCCCGTCGATCAAGGTCACCCGGATGGCCTGACTGACCTCGCCCGGCTGGAAGCCGCCAACCAGCACTAACCACCCGCCCCCGGGCCCAAACAAGCCCGGGGGCCCGACAGTCCGAACCCATCGAAAGGACGCGATCATGGCGCGCACGAAGAAGACCGTCCCCCGGCCCATCGAGGTGACTGTCGAGCCGGCAGCCGACGACCTGGCCGCCGCGCGGGCGCTGCTCGGGGAGACGGACCTCTACGGGGCGCTGGGCGCCTACTGGATCGAGACCAGCCGGGAGGTTCGCGCCCTGGTTGATGCACTCGGAGACCAGCCGACAGCCGAGGCCGCAGGGCATGCCCGTGCAGCCCTCGCGCTGAACCAGGCGATGAGTGATCGGCTGGTCGAGGCCGCCAACCGGCACTGACCGCGCATCCACCCCCCGGGCTTGTCTGGGCCCGGGGGCCCGACACACTCAACCCACCCACCGAAAGGAAGCCCGATGCCCAGCATGGACCAGCTGCGCCAGCAGGTGGAGGACGCTGTCAGCCGCGAGGATACCCGCCTACCCGGATAGGCGCCTACGCGCCCGCCGGGGCGTGCTCCACCAGGTACCAGCGCCGGGCCACGTTCACCACCTCCGCCGGCCGCCCCGCGGCATCGTCCCCGCGCAGCGGGCCCAAGTGCTCGTACAGCGTCGACGACGCCGACCAGCCCCCGGCCCGCATCAGCTCCGACCTGGACATCCCCGTCGGCCCTGCCCACGCCAGCAGCTCCCGCACAAGCCCGGTCGACGGCGCACCCGCCGGCACCGGCCCGAGACCATCCACAGGCACCGCAGCAGGCCCCACAGGCCCCCCGGCCACCTCGCCCGCGCGCGAAGCTCCGACCGAACGTTCGCCCTCAGACTGCGTCCTGGGGGTGGTGGTGTGGGGGGTTGTGG
>NZ_CDWWXA010000150.1:0-10118 GCF_977971845.1 Frankia sp. CeCAU1
GGTCGGGGTGGTCGGGGTGGTCCTCGAACAGGATCCGCGCCATGGTGCGCGCCAGTTCGTGATGAAGCTGGACGTCGGCCCGACAGGCGACGCGGGACCCCAACCCGGCGAATTCGCGCGCCACTGGCGGACGATCGCCGACGCCCCCGGGTTCGCCGAGCGCCACCTCGCCACGCCCGTCCATCAGCCGGTCGCGGTCGGCGATGGACGATGGTTCGTCTTCCAACAGGTCGCGGGTGGCAGCCTTCGAGAGCTGGTCACGCTGCGCGCCCTGCTGGAGGCTGTCGTCCACCCGCGGCGGGCCGGGCGCCGGGGGGACTCCGGCAGCGGTCCGACGGAGACCTCGTGCCGCGGTGGCTGTTCCTGCTCATCGACCGGGTCCGATCGGCGGCGGAGGACTGGGCACGTCGGGCCGGTCTGGTCGACCTGTGGCGCGACCAGATCCCGCTGTCCCTGCTGGCCGTCGCCCTGACCTGCCTCGGACGGACATCCACCCGGCCGGAGGACCAGGGATGCTTCCGGCGGCTCGCGGCGAACAGCGCCGCGGTGTTCCTCGACCGGCATCACCCCGACAGCCGGCATCCGGACCGGCCGCACGAGGGCCTGCCGCAGAGGGATCCGCCGCACGAGGAGCGCCCGGACGGGGACCGACGCAACCCGGGCGAGCGGCCCTGGACGCGGATGACCCGACCGGGTCCGCGTGCAGACTCGCTCACCGTCCTGGTCGAGGCCTGTGCCGTGCCGGCCGCATTCGATCAGGCCTCCTCGGCCCACCTCGACCTGTCCAACCTGGCCAAGGCCGATGCCCGCAAGACGCTCCTGCGGCGGCTGGCTGGGCGCTGAGAGAAGGATTGACGTTTCCGGCCTGCATTGACTCCGGCGACCGACCCAGGGTGGCCGCCGCGGACAACGGAAAGGACAACGGAAAGTTGTGGAGGATTGAGCACGGTCCGACGGCGTCAAACCATGCTCAACCCTCCACATTTCACCGGGCCGCCGGAGCGACTGCTCCGGATTCGGGGTCGGGGTCGGCCGGGCCCGCCACGGACATCACCACCAGCAGCTGGTCCAGGGCGACGAGGTCGCCGGGCCGGACGAGTACTTCCTTGACGATCCCGGCGCCCGTCGCCGAGACGGTGTGCTCCATCTTCATGGCCTCGACGACGGCCAGCGACTGCCCGTCCGCCACGGTCATCCCCGGTGCGACCAACACCGCGGTCACCGTGCCCGGCATGGGGCTACGCGCCTGCCCGCCGGGCACCGGCCCGGCCCCGGTGCCCGGCACCGGAATCACCTCGGCCAGGCCCCACGCCCCACCGTCGCGGCCAAGCCAGAGGATCCCGTCGGCGGGCTCCCACGCGTAGGCCCACCGGGTGGTGACCGCACCGATCGTGACGAGCAGCTCGTCGCCGAGCTGACTGACCGATGCGGCGACCGGCGGCCCGTCGGCGATCCGGACCCGGGCCGCATCGGGGGTGCCGCGCGCCGCGACCCGCAGCGTTGACACCGTCCGCACCGCCCGCTCCCCGCGTCCCGGCTCCGCCCCATCCCCGTGGCCGTTACCATCCCCGTGGATGTTCCCGGCCCCGCCCTCAACCCCGGCCCCGATCTCGGGTGGCGCGCTGCCACCAGGTTCGGCGCCGTCGGGGCCGCCGGACGGTACTGCCCCACCGGGCAGGGCGACCTCCCAGGTCAGCCACGCGGGCTCACCGGGCCGCCATCCGGAGGGGATGTCCCACGGGTCGACCACCGGACCGGCCGGTTGCAACGTCAGCAGCCTGGCCAGGGCGTATCCGAGGAACGCCTCGCCGGGCAGATCGTCCGGGGTGAGGGCGGCGAGATCACGTTCGACGAGACCGGTGTCGAGCCGCCCGGCGACGACGTCCGGATGGGCGAGCAGCGAGCGCAGGAAGCCGATGTTGGTCGTCACCCCGAGCAGGACCGTGCCGGCGAGCGCAGTGTCGAGGCGGGCGATCGCGGCGGCGCGGTCCGCGCCCCAGGCGATCACCTTGGCCAGCACAGGATCGTACGTGGTGCTCACGATGTCCCCGGCCCCGATGCCGGCGTCGACGCGGATGGCCGGCCCGGCCGGTTCCCGGAAAGTCAGCACCCTACCGCCGGTCGGCAGGAATCCCCGCCCGGGGTCCTCGGCGTAGATCCGCGCCTCCACCGCGTGCCCGGTCAGGCGGATGTCGGCCTGACCGAAGCGCAACGGCTCCCCGGCCGCGATCCGGATCTGCTCGGCGACCAGGTCCACCCCCGTCACCAGCTCGGTGACCGGATGCTCGACCTGGAGCCGGGTGTTCATCTCCATGAAGTAGAACTCATCCGGCGCGTCGGCGGACAGGATGAACTCGACCGTGCCCGCTCCGACGTAGCCGACGGCGCTGGCGACGGCGACCGCCGCCCCCCCGAGCCGCTCCCTGGTCCGCGCGTCGAGAGCCGGCGCCGGCGCCTCTTCAACAATCTTCTGGTAGCGCCGTTGCAGGCTGCACTCCCGCTCACCCAGGTGGAGCACGCTGCCGTGCTCGTCGGCGAGGATCTGGACCTCGACGTGGCGGGGACGGGTGATGAACCGCTCCACGTACAGGGTGTCGTCCCCGAAGCCGGCGGCGGCCTCCCGGCGGGCCGACGCGATCGCCTCCGGCAGCCGGGCGGGCTCGCGGACGATGCGCATCCCCTTGCCACCACCCCCTGCCGAGGGTTTGAGCAGCACCGGATAGCCGATCTGACCGGCGGCCTCGGCGATCGCGGCATCGCTCATGCCCGGCGCCGACCGGCCCGGCACGACCGGCACCCCCACCTCGGCCACCGTCCGCCGCGCGGTGATCTTGTCGCCCATCACCTGCACCGCGGCAAGCGACGGTCCGATGAAGAGCACTCCGGCCGTCTCACAGGCCTGTACGAAGGCCGCGTTCTCGGCGAGAAAGCCATAACCGGGATGGACGGCCTCCGCCCCGGACACCCTCGCAGCCTCCAGCACGGCCTCGATACTGAGGTAGCTCTCCTTCGTGGGCGCCGGGCCCAGCCGCACCGCGACATCCGCCTCCCGGACGTGCCGCGCCCCGGCGTCGGCGTCCGAGTAGACGGCGACGGACCGGATACCGAGATCGCGCAGTGTGCGGATCACCCGGACGGCGATTTCACCCCGGTTCGCGACGAGCACCGACGAGAACGTCAGACCCGACGTTCCCGGCGCCCTCGGCGGCACGACGCCCGCCGACCGGACCGGCGTGGAATGGCCATCCGGACCGTGGCCGGCACCGCCGCCGTGACCGGCGGAACCAGCGGAACCCGCGATGCCGGGATCGCCGCCTGCGTGATTCGTGGCGGACAGATCAGCCGTGGACACCCTTGATCCTCACGATTGGTTTCCTCACATCGGATGTTTCCGCACGCCAGGATGTCCCCCTCACATCCGGAAGACGCCGTAGCCCACCGGTTCCAGCGGAGCGTTCGCCGCCACCGACAGGCCCAGGCCCAGCACCATACGGGTGTCGGCCGGATCGATGACACCGTCGTCCCACAGCCGGGCGGTCGAATAGTACGGGCTGCCCTGCTCCGCGTACCGATTCAGGATCGGTGCCCGGAAGGCGACCTCGTCGGCCTCGCTCCAGGCGACCCCCGCGGCTTCCATCTGGTCCCGGCGCACGGTCGCCAGCACCGCCGCCGCCTGCTCCCCGCCCATCACCGAGACGCAGGCATTCGGCCACATCCACAGAAAGCGGGGCGAGAATGCCCGGCCGCACATCGAGTAGTTACCCGCGCCGAACGAACCGCCGATCACCACGGTGAACTTCGGCACCCGGGCACAGGCAACCGCGTTAACCATCTTCGCGCCATGCTTCGCGATGCCGCCGGCCTCGTACTCCCGACCCACCATGAAACCGGTGATGTTCTGCAGGAACACCAACGGGATACCGCGTTGATCGCAGAGCTCGATGAAATGGGTGCCCTTCAGCGCCGACTCGCCGAAGAGCACCCCGTTGTTCGCGACGATCCCCACGGGATGGCCATGGAGGAGGGCGGTCCCAGTGACCAGCGTCGTTCCGTACTCCTTCTTGAACTCCGCGAAACGGCTGCCGTC
Organism: Frankia sp. CeCAU1; assembly: GCF_977971845.1. NCBI lineage: Bacteria > Bacillati > Actinomycetota > Actinomycetes > Frankiales > Frankiaceae > Frankia > Frankia sp. CeCAU1. The sequence goes on from NZ_CDWWXA010000150.1 coordinate 4,088, forward strand.
GACGATGCGCGCGATCACCTCTCGCACGTCATAGGGGGTGCGCCCGTCCGTCGGTACCGCGGCGTACAGCCCGGCCGGGTCGACCGCCGGTGCCTCGGTCGGCTCCAACTCCCACGGCCGCGGCCCGCGCGGCGCGAGGCCCGCGACGATGGAGCGCACAATCCGCAGCGCATGGGCGTCGTCCTCGGCCAGGTGGTCGGTCACCCCGGAGGTGCGGGAGTGTAGCAGCCCGCCGCCGAGATCCTCGGCCGACACCACCTCGCCGGTCGCGGCCTTCACGAGCGGCGGACCACCGAGGAAGATCGTCCCCTGATTCCTGACTATCACCGCCTCGTCGGCCATCGCGGGAACGTACGCGCCGCCCGCCGTGCACGAACCGAGCACCGCCGCGATCTGGGAGATTCCCAGCGAGGACATCCGGGCCTGGTTGAAGAAGATCCGCCCGAAATGCTCCCGGTCCGGGAAGACCTGGTCCTGCAGCGGAAGAAACGCTCCCCCAGAGTCGACCAGATAGACGCAGGGCAGCCGATTCTGTAGCGCCACCTCCTGGGCGCGCAGATGCTTCTTCACGGTCAACGGATAGTAGGTGCCACCCTTGACCGTGGCATCGTTGGCGACCACCATGCATTCCCGACCCGAGATCCGGCCAATGCCGGTGATGATGCCCGCCCCCGGAACCGGATCCTCGTAAAAGCCGTTCGCGGCGAGCGGGGAGAGCTCCAGAAAAGGACTCCCCCGGTCGAGCAGCGTGTCGACCCGGTCGCGGGGCAGGAGTTTGCCGCGAGCCACGTGGCGGGACCGCGCCTGCTCCGACCCGCCGACCGCCGCCACCGCCAACCGCTCCTGGAGATCGGTCACGGCGTGCCAATGCCCCTCGGCATTGCGCCGTCCCTGTTCACCCGCGGCATCGACCCGACTGGTCAGGACCGGCATGGCCGCGGACCGCCGGACCTCGTCGGACCGCCGCCCCGCGATGGTTCCGGCGCGTGCTGCGCTCACAGTCACCCCCACGGGTGGACGTCGGGCCCCGAAACAACGCCTCCAAGTTAACGACCGCTAACCTTGTCGTCAAGGCAGACGGCGGCGGGGACCGTCGGGCAGACGGCCGATCCCCGTTGCCGTTGCCGGACCTTCACCCCTTCACCGACATTCACCCACCACCGAGACCGAGACCAGGATCCGGCGATCCGAAATACACCGGTTGCTCCCCGGCGGCTAACTTTAGCGATGCCTGACCGGTGGCGTCCGACCGGGACGGTCCGGCCACCCGACGGCACCGCGCAGGGCGCGGCGCCGTCGGGCCGGCGGGACTACCCGGCCCGCTCCCGGCCAGGCGGGCCCGAATCGGGAGTACGGCGCGCAGCCGTCACAGGTACATGCCGTGACGGGCGTCCGTGGTGGTGGGCCGCGGCAGGCCCCGGCCGTCCCGCAGCGCGAACAGCTCCGCCAGCGTCATGCTCGACCGGACCCCCTCCGTGGAGCCCAGCCAGGACACCGCCTCGGTGTGTGGCAGGGCTCCCACCTCGATCTGGGCGAGACAGCGGCCGGGACGGACAACCGCGGGATGCATGCGCAGCAGATCCTCGTTCGTGGTCAGGGCGACCAGCACCTCGCGGCCCTGCCCGACCAGACCATCGGTGAGGTTCAGCAGTCGAGAGAGCTGCTGGCCAGCCGCACCCCGGCCGTCCCCACGGATCAGGTCGTCGCAGTCCTCGATCACCAGCAGCCGCCACCGGTGGGCGGGTGGCTCGCCCATGCGGTCGGTCGCCGCGCCCTGGGCACCATGACTGTCCGCATCCCCGGACCCGGCATCCCCGGACCCGGCATCCCCGGACCCGGCATCCCCGGACCCGGCATCCCCGGACCCGGCATCCCCGGACCCGGCATCCCCGGCCCACGCGATCCCGCTGTCGGTACCCCCGCCGTCGGCGCCGCGGGCGTCGGCGCTCTCCCCCTCCGGGTCCCCGTCGTCGTCGAAGCCGATCGCGACCTCCATCAGGTAGGCGGGATCGGCGAACAGCGCCTCGGGATCCAGGACGCAGTCGACCTGGCACCAGGATCGCCATTCGTTCGCCAGGGCCCGCAGCACGGTCGTCTTCCCGGTTCCCGCCGGACCATGCAGGAGGATCAGGCGGCCGACCACGTTGTCCCGGCGAACCGCCATGAGCCGGTCGAGCGGGCCCACGGCGGCCGAGGCGTAGTTGGCGCGGATCGAAGCCCACGTCGTGGTGGCCGTCCGGCGGCTGGTCCGGATCGGACCACGCTGACTGGACAGATACCAGAAACCCATGTTGACGGCGTTGTCCGCACCGCTCTCGGCGACGGACGAGCGGAGCACGTCCTCGATCACCACCCGGGCGAGCTGTTCGCTCACCGCGGTGACGGTCACCTCACCACCCCCGCCGCGCCAGCGCACGGCTCGCACCGTCCAGCCCTCGCCGACCGCGAGACGTGAATCGCGGGACTCCTCGACAACCGCGCGCAGGACCTTTGCCCCTGACGGCAGCAGCGTGGCTCCCGGCCGGAGCCGGTCGACCCGGGCACTGCGGGCCCAGGGCTGCTCACCGGTTGTGAAAGGAGCCAGGGCGAGTGCGTCGACGACGTCGTAGGGCGTGTCCGAGTCGTCCAGGCCGACAACGAAAGGGAGCTTCATCCCTCCGCTCAGTGACTCGGAGACCATCCAGGACTTAGGCAGAGACGCCTTCTGATGTGGAACTGACACCTGTCCGATGGTCCCGGACAACTCAGCGTCCGGCCATCCCGTTGCGCGATTTACTCGGGCACATCGCGGGGGCCGTACACCGCCCGCGACCTGTCGCGTGCCTCCATCAGGGCCGATCCGAGGACGTTGCGGCCCGGCCGACCGCCCGGGGAATCTCCCGGCCCCACCACCGGCGCGCCTACCCTAAGTAATTCATCAGCCACTCCAGGCTTCTGCCTGGGAGGTGGTCAGGATGCCAGGAGGGCGACTCATCCACCGTCGGCGCCGACAGTCACCGCAGCCGCAGCCGCAGCCGCAGCCGCAGCCGCAGCCGGACGACCATGCCGGCACCGGGGCCGGTACCGGGGCCGGTAAGGGCGACGGTGACGCGAGGAAGCCCGGTGCCACGGGAGCCAGCGCCACGACGAGCGGGGGCGTCCGGGTGGGCCGGGGTCCGTTCGACGCGGCGGACGCGCCCGATGACGGCCGGGCGCAAGCGGATTTCGGAGCTCTCGTGGTGCCGCGGGTGAACGGCACCCGGATCCGGGTCTCGGCCTCCGGGCCGATGCCCACCCTGGCCGCGATGGACGGGACATCCGTCCTGGAGCTGTCCGTCCTCGCCGCCCCGCGCAGCGGCGGCCTGTGGGCGTCGATCCGCGAGGACCTGGTGCTCTCGGCACCGGAGGACACGGAATGGAACGACGAGGACGGGCCCTACGGCCCCGAGCTGCGCGTGCCGCTCGACACGGCCGTCGGCCGCCTGCCCGCCCGCATCTTCGGCATCGAGGGGCCGCGGTGGATCCTCTGTGCGGTCATCACCGGTGCGGCCGCGGTCGACGTGACGGCGGCGCCGCTGCTGGAGGAGGTACTGGACGGGCTCGTCGTCGTCCGGGGGGACGCGGCGATGCCGGTGCGCGAGCCCATCCCCTTCGAACGTCCCGACAGATTCGACCGTCCCGACCGAACAACCGACACCGCCGCGGCCATTCCGGAGCAATCCCCGGAACGCAGGATCATGACGCTGGCGCTGCGGGGAGCCAACCGCGAGGCCCCCCACCCGCGGCGTCGTGACCCGGCCCGTCCACCACCGGCCCGGCTCAGGCCCGTAGGGAGTCGGTGTACTCCACGAAGTCGACGAAGATCTGGACTGCGGCCTGGTAGAGATCGGTCCGGAGATGTTCATGGGCAGCACGCGGAGCTATCCGGTCGACGGTCCTCAGCCCAACGCCGGAAGCAGACGTGCAACGGCGGCCGTTCAGAGATCGTCTGTAAACGGATTTATCAAACCTGTTCACCATGCGGGAAGGATGGCGCGGTTCGGGTCGCCCGGGCCGGTCACCACCGGACCGGGGCTCCCCCCGGAGAGCACCCGGCACGACGGGCGGAGGTGCGGAGTGTCGGCCACGCTAGCGCTGGGTCTGCTGCTGCGGAGGCTCGTCTTGGTCGTGGTGGTTCGCCGGTCGGGGCCGGCACGCCGTGTCCGGTCTCGGGCTGATGTTCGTCGGTGCCGCCATCGTCTACCACGGGGCGACGGAGGTCCTGCAGGTCCTGGTGCCGTCCTATGGAAGGCGGGATAAACCCGGGCGAGATGGGAGACCTCGGGGTCCGCCTGGACGGGAACTCCTACCCGTCGATAATCCTGCGACGGCTCCGCGACGGTTCTCCGCCCATCGGTCCGGTAACCCTGTGGAACGACGTCAACATCGCCGTCCCGCGTTTTCTCAATCCCGACAAACTGAATTCCGACCTGGAGTCGCGTTCCCTCAAGACGCGCCTGTCCGACACCTACGGGATCACCAACGCGTTTGACCGCCTGCCCACCCAGCTCGGCGAGCTGCTGCCCGTCGGCGGTCCGCCGTGGATGGTGACCCTCGCGGCTCTGGCAGGATTCGTCCTCGTCCGACTGGAGTACGCGCTGCGCGAATGTCGCCATCCAGCGGCTCTCCTGGGCCTGCTGGCGCTGGTGGCCGCGATCCTGCAGTACGAAGGCGGGAGCGCGCTCTACGCGATCAACGGCCGCGGCGTCCTGGCCATCGCGGCCGGACTGTTCGTGTGGCGGAAACGACGGATCTTCCGGCCCGCAACGGTTCGGAGGCTGACCACCCTACCGCCGCTGTGCACCGGCACCCCGGCCACCGTCGCGCGGGCCGGCTCCGACGAGGACGGCACACCGACCGGCCCGTCGCAGCCCGACCCGTCGCCGGGTGACCCGTAGTCGGATGACCGGTACGGACCGAGCCGACGTCCGCTGGCAGGGACGAGGCCGCGGCGCAGGTCACGGCCCGTGGCCACGGCCCGCGCCGCAACCGGTGATGGGGTGGCGGCGCGGCGGCCGCGGTCTCTCTGACGTTCCGGAGGGCGATGTCCGGCTTCCCGTCGGTGCGCGAGCAGCCGGATCGCGACGCCCAGCGACGCCCGTGCCGGAGCGTCCCCGAGGGGGCTCGCCGCCGGCGTCCTGCTAGCGTGCCCGGTTGTGCCCAGCAGCATGCGCCGAGCCGCCCCCGCCGCCGAGCTGCCCGGAGACGTCCAGCTGCCCGGAGACAACCGGCGGGGGCCGGCGTGACCGTGCACTTCATCGGGGCCGGACCGGGCGCCGCCGACCTCATCACCGTCCGCGGCCGGAATCTGATCGCGTCCTGCCCGGTCTGCCTGTACGCCGGCAGTCTCGTCCCGGTCGAGCTGCTGGCACACTGCCCGCCCGGGGCCCGTCTCGTCGACACCGCCCGGATGCCGTTGGACGACATCGTCGCGGAGCTGGTCGCGGCCGACGCCGCCGGTCACGACGTCGCCCGACTGCACTCCGGCGACCCGTCGCTCTACAGCGCCGTCGCCGAGCAGATGCGCCGGCTCGACGCGGCCGGGATCGCCTACGACGTGACGCCGGGTGTCCCCGCCTTCGCCGCGGCGGCGGCGTCGCTGCGCCGGGAGCTGACGGTTCCCGGCGTCGCCCAGAGCGTGGTGCTGACCCGCACGGCCGTGCTGTCCAGTCCCATGCCGCCCGGCGAGGACCTCGCCACCCTCGGCCGGTCGGGGGCGACCCTCGTGCTGCACCTGGCCGTGCACCGTATCGAGACGCTCGTCGCCGAGCTCGTGCCGAACTACGGTACGGACTGCCCGGCAGCCGTCGTCGCCTGGGCCAGCCGGGCCGACGAGATCGTGTTGCGCGGCACGCTCGCCGACATCGCCGGTCGGGCGCGGGCCGCGGGGCTCACCAGGACGGCCGTGATCGTCGTGGGTCGCGCTCTGGCCGCGGAGGGTTTCCGGGACAGCTACCTGTACTCCCGGGAACGCTTCGGACCGGACGGATGCGTGTCGTCCGTTCCCCCGGCC
>NZ_CDWWXA010000151.1:0-1428 GCF_977971845.1 Frankia sp. CeCAU1
ACTGCCACTTTTTCCAGGCCAGCGAACCCGAACTCGGATTCCGCTACCCCTACCCCCACGAACACAAAGACGATCATGCGGGGTCTGTCACACCACCGCTAGCCGGGATACCCTCACAACACCAGCCCACGCCGCAGACCGAGGGGGTGGAGACCGCGAACGGCAGAGACCTACTCAGCCTCACCGCCGCAGCCATAGGACTCACCGCCACCGGCACAGCCGCAGCGATGACCGCGCCCGCCGACAGGTTGGCCATCCTGGAACGCGCCACCGCCGGCAGCGGCGCGGCATCCGCGGCCGAAGGGGCCCTACAGGCCGTGGTGGCCGACTACCTGCACCATCCCCCCGCCGAGACATTGCGCCGGGCCATCGCGTTGCAGCAGCTCACCGACGCCATGTCTGCTGGGGCCGAGCCCGGCGAAGAACTGCCCTGCGCCCATCGGCGTCTCGTGAACGAACATGGCGAGGACCTGCGGGAACACCACCCGAGGGCGGAATGTTGGTGGCGGTCGCTACAGTGAGCGCGGCCACGGCGTCGATCTCGGATCGCGTCCGCTGGCCGGTGTTCGCCGCCATACGGGAGGTCGACGGGATGAACGTGGCGAAGGTGGTCCGGCGGGTGATCCCGGGTGATCCGGAGACGGTGCGCGACCGGGTGATGGTGCCGGCGCGGTCGCTGTGGCGCCGGGCCTGGACCTGGCGAGGCATCGACATCACCTCGTCCATGACGACGAGGTCGTGTCTCGTCGTCGCACCACACCCCGACGACGAGACGCTGGGCTGCGCGGTGGCCATCATGCGTAAGCGGGCCGCCGGCACCCCGGTCACGGTGGTGATTGTCAGTGACGGCTCCCGCGCGGAGCCGGTGACGCTCCCGCCAGCGGAGTTGATCGAGGTGCGCAAGGCGGAGACCCGCCGGGCCTGCACCCTGCTGGACGTCGACGAGTCCGACGTGCGCTTCCTTGGTTTCCCCGACGCCGAGCTCTCCGACCGGATCGACGCCATCGCCGCGCGGCTCACCGAGCTCATTGAGACCCTCGCGCCCGAGCAGATCCTGGCGCCGACCTCGTGCGAGGGGCACCCGGACCACGACGCGACCAACGAGGCGGTGCGCCGAGCGGTCGCCACCACCGGTTATCGCGGCCAGGTGCTCGAATACACCGTCTGGTTCTGGACGCACTGGCCCTGGACCTTGGGTTACGGGACGGCGGGCTGGTCGGCTGAGCGTCTGTTCGTCCAGCCGGTCCGCCGGTTGCGGGAACGCCGCCCGCTGCTCGTGGACGCCCGCGGTTTCCGGGCGCGGCAGCGCAGGGCCCTCGCGGAGCACGCAACCCAGGTAGGGGAGGACGACGCGGCGTCCGACGCCGCCACCCCGGTGACCGGCTCCCTGCTCGCGACCCTGGGGAGTCCGTACGAGGTCTACGTCGC
>NZ_CDWWXA010000151.1:1937-10507 GCF_977971845.1 Frankia sp. CeCAU1
AGCGGGGGCGCTGCGGCACCTCGACTTCGAGCGGCCGTGGCGGGCCGGTCACCAGGTACGGGGCAGCCGGTAGTCAGCCTGCGGGTGCCACCTCAGGGCCGGGTGCCACCTCAGGGCCGGGCTGCGGGCCAGTGCCGGTGGCGGCGCCGTTCCCGGGACAGGTCGGGGTATAAATCGGCGGCCGCGTGGCTCGGCCTGGGGTGTTGCTGCCGGTTGCGGGTGTCGAAGTGCGCGATGCCGCGCCGGTACGCCTCGATCTTGCGGCGAGCGATGGCCGAGGGCTCGATCTCGACCACGCCGAGGCGACCCCGTGCCCCGAACGCGCTCGCCCGCGCGGAGTCGAGCAGGAACGGCGCCAGCGCATCCGCCAGCGCCACCGGATCGCCGGCCGGTACCGAGGATCCGGCCTCCCAGCGCTCGACGAAGGGCGCGACTCCGGCCCGGGTCGTGGTCACCACCGGCCGGCCGGCCGCCATCGCCTCGACGGCCGCGATCGAGAAGCTCTCGAAGCGGCTCGGCACGGCGACGACACGGGCCCGCCGGTAGACGTCGCGGATCTGAGAACCGGACAGGTGCCCGGTGAACTCGACGTCCAGCTCAAGCTGGCTGGCCCGGCGGGCCAGCCACTCGCCCGAGGGCACCCCGTTGATCTCACCCGCCGAGCGTCCCGCGAGCACCAGCCGGTGCGCCACCCCCGTGCCACGAAGGCGGGCCGACGCGTCGAGCAGCACGTCCACGCCCTTGTAGGCCTCGAGCCGACCCACGACGGCGACTGTCGGCGTGGTTTCGGCGACGTCGGGTATGTCGAGCCACGGCTCGGCGTCGAACGGATTGGGAATCACCTCCACCTCACGGTCACCCAACCAGCCTTGCTCCCGCAGCGTGTCGACGAGCAGCTGCGACGGTGAGGTGACCACGGCGGCCAGGCTCGCCGACGTCCGGTCCAGCCGGTCGGCGACCAGGCCCTTCAACCCGACCGGCTGGCCGGAAAGCCTGACCGTGAGCATGGTCGGGCAGTGGAGGTGGATGGCGAGCGGCGTGGAGCGACGTATGGCCTGGATCAGGCCGCGGGTTTCCCCGTCCTGGGTCTCGATCACGTCTGGTCTGAGTCCGAGTTGACGCATCCACAAGCTATAGGACAGCGGGAGGCTGGCCCGCAGCGCCAGCGAGTCACGCGGGTACAGGGGTCCCCGGAGTTGGGCGCCGAGCTTTCCCAGCCCGCGGCTGACCGGCACCCGTAGTAACGGGCGCCGGTGGACGTGCACCCCGTCCTCCACCGAGTCGACGACATGACGCCCTTGGGCGCACAGGACGTGGACGTCGTGGCCGAGCTTCGCGAGTGCCGTGGCCAGCGCCGCGGTGTAGGTGCCCGCGCCGTCCCAGACGACGGGCGGGTACTGCTCGCAGAAGAAGAGAATGCACAGCGCCTGGAAAGATCCCAATGACTCCGCCACGTGTCCCCGATTCTGCCGTGCCGTAACGGGAGAGTAAGACTAATAGCGTAAATACGTTACTCCAGGGAGGGGGAGTGACGTCTTCATGGTCCCGCGGTTCCGGGGGGATCGAGGGAAACTTAAGGTAACGAATTGGTACGGACATCCCGGCCGGTGCCCGGAGTGGCGGTCGTACGGGTGGCCGGACACGGTTGCGGTTGTCGCCCGAGCAGGATCCGACAGTCAGGTAAGGGTTGATCATCGTGCGGTCTGACAGGCCGTCTGATCACGTGATGTGGTGCAAATTTACGGAAAAACGGGATGCAATGGTCGCTTCGATCCGGATGTGTCACCGTTAGTGGTCCCAGGCGGTTGTCGGGTGACGACTCGGAAAGTTGATCACGGCGGGGCCGGCGGGGTGCGGGGAACACCGCCTTGCCCGTCGGCACTATGCAGCGTCCCGGCGGGCACCCGGCCAGTGCCCGGACGGGGTCCGGGTGCCGTGCGACCTCTGCTCGGCGGCCCTCACGGCGGCCCTCACGGCGGGACCGATGCGCCAGCAGGCCCTTGACGGGTTGACGAAAGCGGATTCGCGTGCAGATTCGTCGGCATGTCGCGGGCGCCGGGGCGGGGGTAACGTTGCCATTTTCGCTTCGGGGAATCGACCCGGCCACCGCTCGGTGGACCCGCGTCTGGGACGCGGGAACCAGTAGCGTCCTGGCCGGCGCAGTACCGGAGCCGTCGACATCGGCGAGGGAGGGCGTAGATGTGTCATCTGTTCGCGATGAGCAGCGGGCCGACGAGGGTGCAGGCGACTTTCTGGCTGCTGGATGCGCCGGACAGTCCCCGGGCTGCGACGCTGCGGACCCCGGAGGGGGCTGGCTTCGGCGGATTCGACGCCGAGGGCACCGCGTGGGTGGTCAAACAGGTCATCCGGAACCGGGCCGACACGGCATTCGCCCAGGAGCCGCAGCAGGTCACCTCCTCGACGTTCGTCGCGCATGTCCGGCACGCCTCCACCGGCCGGGCCTGCGAGGACAACACCCATCCGTTCGTTCGAAACGGGCGGATCTTCGCGCACAACGGCGTGATCGAGGGGCTGGACAAGCTGGACGCCGAGCTCGGCACGGCCGGTCTCCCGGTCCTCGGTGACACCGACTCGGAACGGTTCTTCGCCCTCGTCACCCGCGAGATCGACGCCTGTGACGGGGACGTCGGCGAGGGAATCGCATCCGCCGCTCGTTGGGCCGCCGAGAACCTGCCGCTGTACTCCATCAACATGATTCTCATCACGGATCGGGACCTCTGGGCCCTGCGGTATCCGGACACCAATGGCCTGTACGTCCTTCGGCGTGGCCCGGGCGGGCGCAACGAACGCCACCTTGATCACGCGAGTCCGTTCAGCGAGATCCGGGTCCGCTCTCTCGACCTGCTCACCAAGCCCGCGGTCGTGGTCGAGAGCGAGCGGATGGACGAGGACCCTCGGTGGCGGTTGATGGAGAGCGGGGAGCTGCTGCATGTGGCCGCCGATCTCACCGTGACCTCTCGGATCGTGTTGGACGGGCCGCCGGTTCACCAGCTGTCCCTCGACGAGCTGCGGCCGCAGGCCGCCGTGTCGCAGACCACCGCGGTGCCCGACCTCCCTCTGTCCGCGTGATCATTCCGGTCCCTGAATCCCCTGTATCCCCTGATCCGCCCATCCACTGAACTACCGATCCACAGATTCAACGAACCGGCCGACATGCCGGGCGTGCGTACGGGGTAGCAGACGTGATGGGGTAATGGCACGGACAGTGGCAGTTCCCTGCGCGGAAGGGGCTCGTCGTGGTAGCAGAGGTCGGCAGGATCGGGTTGTGGGCAACCGAGCGGCAGTGGCCGAAGGATGTCCCGGCCCGGGCGGAGATCGCGGCCGAGGTGGAGGCCCTCGGCGTCCCGACGGTATGGATCGGCGCGGCCAGTGGCGATCTTGAACTCGCGGCCGCGATCCTGGACAACACGGATCGGCTGGTGGTCGGTACCAGCATCCTCAACATCTGGACCGAACCGGCGGACGTCGTCGCCGATCATTACGCCATGCTGGCGAAGGCGCACCCCGACCGGATCCTGCTCGGGCTCGGTGCCGGCCACAAGGAGCTGGTGGAGAAGAGGATCGACCGTCGCTACGAGCGTCCCGTCGACGTCCTCGTCGACTATCTCGACACCCTCGACGAGCTGGGCGTCCCGCGGGCCGGCCGGGCGCTGGCCGCTCTCGGTCCCCGCGTGCTGGGGATCGCCGCGCAGCGCACCGCGGGTGCCCTGCCCTACCTCACCACCCCCGAGCACACCCGGCGCGCCCGGGAGCTGCTTGGCCCGGACGCGCTACTCGCGCCCGAGCAGATGGTCATCCTCGACACCGATCCGGCTCAGGCCCGGGCGGTCGCGCACGACACCCTCGCGTTCTACCTGAAGCTGCCGAACTACGTGAACAACCTGCGCCGTCTCGGCTTCACCGAGGACGATCTGACGGGTGCCGGCTCGCGGCGCCTCGTCGATGCCGTGGTGGCCTGGGGCGATGTGGACTCCGTGCTAGCCAGGGTCGCCGAGCACCATGAGGCCGGTGCCGATCACGTGGCCATCCAGGTGCTGACCTCCACTCCCACCCGGCTCCCGCGCGAGCAGTGGGCCCGGCTGGCGCCGGTCATCGTCGGCTGATCCGGCTGATCCGGCTGATCCGGCTGATCCGGCTGATCCGCCGGCGAGCCGAGCGGATGCCACCTCGGCTGGTAGCCGGTCCATCCCCGACGGTCCGCCCTGGGCGATTGGTTAGCATACTGAACGTCGCCTCGGGCAAGCTGCGGGCCTGGACCAATGGTGAGCGTGACGTCACCGTGCATTTCGGCGCGGTGCTGGAAAATCTGCTGCGGGTTCACGGCCTGTTTCCTGTCGGCAGGATGACACTCCGCCGGCCGATAGCGGCTGGCTCGATGGTGGGTGCTCCGCGACGATGATGCCAACCGGGGGAGGCGCGGCCGGTCGGTGCAACTGCCTACCTGCCTACCTGCCTGCCGTCGGCGGGTCCTACCGAGCGGGCAGCAGCCCGGGTCCGGTCCGTCATCCCGACATAGTGATGTTCCACGGCAAGGAGGGGAATGATCGAGGCGCAAGGGCTCACCAAGCGGTACGGACGTACGGTCGCCGTCAACGACCTGTCCTTCACGGTGCAGCCAGGCAAGGTGACCGGTTTCCTGGGGCCGAATGGTGCGGGAAAGTCCACTACAATGCGGATGATCCTGGGGCTCGACAATCCGAGCGCAGGCCAGGTCCGTATCGACGGTAAGCGATATGCCGAGCTGAAGGAACCACTCCGCCAGGTCGGAGCGCTGCTGGAAGCGAAATGGGTGCATCCCAACCGCTCCGCCCGCTCGCACCTGCGGTGGATGGCCGCGGCGAACCGAATTCCCGGGAAGCGGGTCGACGAGGTCCTGGAGATCGTCGGGCTCACCTCGGTCGCCGGCAAGCGGGCGGGTGGCTTCTCGCTCGGGATGGCACAGCGTCTCGGGATCGCGACGGCCCTGCTGGGTGACCCGCAGGTCCTTCTCTTCGACGAGCCCGTGAATGGGCTGGACCCGGAAGGAATCCTCTGGATTCGTCAGTTCATGCATCGACTTGCGGACGAGGGCCGGACGATCTTCGTCTCTAGTCATCTACTGTCCGAGATGGCGCTGACCGCCCAGGAGCTCGTCGTCATCGGTCGCGGGCGGCTGATCGCCCAGACCAGTACCCATGCGTTCATCGACATGGCGTCCGAGTCGGCGGTCCGGGTCCGCGGGCCGGAGATGGAGCGGCTGCGTGGCGTGCTGACCGGTCAGGGCCTCGCGGTTCGAGACGTCGCCGCCGGCGACAGTGGTCCGGCGGCGTTCCTCGTGTCGAACAGCAGCACCGAGCAGGTCGGCGAGCTGGCCGGTCGGATCGGGCTCGTCCTGCACGAGCTGGCGGCGCAGCGCGGCTCGTTGGAGCAGGCGTTCATCCAACTGACCGGCGGCGAGGTGGAGTACCACGCCGGGACGCCGGGGCCGGGCGACAGCCGGTCGGCGACAGGTGCTCCGCCGGGGCCCGTGCCGGCGGGAACTGCCGCCGGTCCACTGGCCGGGACACCCCGCCAGTCGGTCGACGGTGGCGTGGATGCCGGTGGCGTGGATGCCGGTGGCGGTTCGTCGGCCTCGGCCGAGGCGGCACGAGGAGGGACTGGACGATGACACTGCTCACCGTCGAGCGGATCAAGCTGTTCTCGACCCGCTCACCGTGGTGGTGCATGATCCTGGCGGCCGCGCTCACCGTGGGGCTGACCTCGATCTTCGCGGCGGCGACCAGCGATAACGACCTCGCCGACCTCACCCCGAACGTCACCCAGTTCGCCTACAACTTCGGCCTCGTGGTGATGATGGTTATGGCCGCGCTGGCGGTCACCACCGAGTACCGCTTCAGCACGATCCGGTCCACGTTCCTCGCGGTGCCCACCCGGACGCCGGCACTGCTCGCGAAGGCCGTCGTCGTCGCCCTGCTCGCGGGGACCGTCGGTGAGCTCACCGCCTTCGCTTCCTGGGGCGTCGCCAAGCTGATCAGGCCGGATGCCCCCCTGGCCCTGGACACGGCGCAGGAGTACCGCAACGTCTTCGGTGTCGGTCTGGTCTACCTGTTCGCGGCGATCTTTGCCTTGGCTCTGGGTCTGATCATCCGGCAGTCGGCGGGCGCGATCGTGATCATGCTCGTCTACCTGTTCCTGGCGGAGAGCCTGTTGCCGGCGATCCCCCGGGTCGGTCGCCACATCCAGCACTGGCTGCCGTTTGTCAACGGCGACAACTTCATCGTCGCCGGGCAGGTGGAGCATTCCGACGGGCCGCCCGTGGTGAAGGGGATGCCCTTCGGCCCTTGGGGCTCCCTGGTGTACTTCGCCGCGATCTGCCTCGGCCTGTTCGCCATCGGGCTCGTCCTGGCCAAGCGTCGGGACGCCTGAGCCCGCCGGAGGTGCGATCTCCGTCGGCATGAGCTCTGAAGCCGTGATCATCTGACTATCTGTGATCATCGGAATGCCTGAACTCACCGGCAGGTTGCCTTCAGGCCCGGAGCCGCGGTCCACCGGTCGTCCCGCTGTGGACGCTCGGTGGACCGTAGGTCAGGCGCCCGGGCCCCACAGGTCCCGACCGGCGCGGGCCCGCTCCTGAGCCTTCATGCGAGCCTCGTGGACGTGGCGCCTCCCACCGGTGAGCCGCAGCCGGACCTGTTCGTCCACGGCAACGAAGGGGCGGTAGTAGATGTCGTCGTACTCCTCGATGATCTGGAAGGTCCACCGCCCGTCGAGGACGTTGCGTCCGTGCAGCTCCCGGCGCACATAGGAGGCCAGCTGGGGGTGGCCGGCGTCTTCCAGACCGCTAATCGCCTCCGCGAGGATCAGATCGGCCCGCCCGGAGAGTTGATGGAATTCGTAGAGCGCCCCGCGGGCCCGTTCAACCCACTCCAGCGCCTCGCTGAGCTTGCCGACCGCGTCAGCGGTCGTGTCGTCGAGATCGGGCTGCGTGCGGTCGTCCTCTCGGCGCCCCCCGGCCGGACGATTCCCGCTCATCCGATCGGTTCGACTGCCTTCAGCCCGACTGCTGTCGGTTTGACTGCTGTCGGTTCGACGCCGGCGGGTGTGTCTGCTCACCCTGACGGGATGCCCCGGCGGTGTCGGGTCACACCGACCTGCCGCCTCGCGCCGGGAACGACCACGACAGGCGTGCGCGCGCGCCGGGAACGACCACGAGAACCACCGGGCCGCCTCCGTGGCTCTGACGGGAAGGTATCCATTCAGGGGTGCTGGAACCTGTATCCTGAATGGATACAATCCAGAGATCGAGCTGGTACAGGATCCACGAATTCCCGGAGCTTCAAAAGCCCGACCTGTGCACGGAACCGGGGTAAGTTCAGTCTGCGGCCAGGTCGTAGACCCCATACGGCACCGCCTTCTGCGCGCCCTTCTCCGGGAAGTCGTGAGCGCGGACCCGCACCGGCTGCCCCTTGCGATGCCACTCCCGACCGGCGACGGCATAGTCGCCCAGAACTTCCTTCTTCTTCGTGTCGACGCTGACGACCGGCTGCCCCGCCGCGGTGAACTCCTTCACCCGCTCGTTGATGTAGGAGAACTGGGCGTCCCGGTCCGGATGACGCGCGCCCTCGGTCGTGCGCGAGGTCCCCTGCAGGCTGAACCCCTCGCCACGCAGCAACGCGCCGACCGTGTCCGCACCCACCGGATGCCCACCGGCGGTGAGCTGCTCGGCCAGCCGCCGAGTCGACTTCACCGTCCACCGCAACGGCGACTCAGGATCCCCCCGCTGATCAGGCTCGACCAGCGCCACCAACTCCGGGTCCTTCTCCCGCAGCGTCTTACGGCCCGCGCCCGGCCCGCGCCCGGCCCGCGCCCGGCGCGCGCACCCGGCCCATCGGGGCCGCGTCCGATTCCAACTCGGCCACCCCGCGTGAGACCGTATCCGCCGACACCCCAGCCGCCCTGGCCACCAGCCGGATCCCACCACGCCCGCACGCCCGCACGCCCGCACGCCCGCGCATTCGCGCCCAGCACCAGCCGGCGCTGCCGCTCGTCCAGATGCGGCAACAACACGGTGAACTTCTCCGCGAGCGCCGCCTCGTTGATCTTTACCACGGCGCCGAGCGTCCCACGATCTCCCACGTAGATCAAACACCGGAGTTATTCTCCGGCGGCTCCCTGCCGCCCCGTGACCGTCTCACTCCAATCCGCCGGCCGCCCCACTCGCACACGTAAACATTCACGTAGATTCGTGATCTTGCGGTGAGTGGCTGGTGTTGGAGCCGGGTGTGGATGTTGTTTGCCATTCTGGTGGCGTGGTGGCGTGGTGGCGTGGTGGCGTGGTGGCGTGGTCGGGGCGTGGTGGTGTGGCCGGGTGCCGCCGGAGGAGATGTCGCGTGAGGAGCTGGTTGCTCTCGTGGTGGCGCGGGCGGGGCTGATCGAACAGCTGCGGGCCGGGATCGCCGAGCGGAGGAGCGACTGGCTGGGCAGGAACGTCGGGTCGAGGAGCTGGCGGCGGAGGTTGACCGGTTGAGGCGGGCGGGCTCGCGGAACTCGGGGAACTCGTCGTTGCCGTC
>NZ_CDWWXA010000152.1:0-9924 GCF_977971845.1 Frankia sp. CeCAU1
GTGCCGGGGTGCTCTCGGTGCGGCTGCGGCCGCGGCGGGGGCGGTGTTCGGGCTGCTCGGTGACGTATGTGCTGCTGCCGGTGGTGGCGCTGTCGCGGCGGGCGGGTCTGGCGGCGGCCGGGTCGGGGTTCGCGGAGGGCCGCCACCCGGGCAGCCGATGCCGAGGCCATCCGCCATCGCCAGGTCGTCCTCACCGCCCACCGCCCACCGAACCACTGGCGCACGAGAAGTGGGCGGGCCTCTCGGGTGTCAGCCCGTTCGGCTGTCCGGTACGCGTCTGGGTTGTGACGATCCGTGGCTACTGTGGCAGGCTGTGCGGCTATGGGCACGAAGGTCCCGGCGTCAGGCGGCGGCGCGGTGCAGGGTGCGGCGAGGTCGCCATCGTCGGGGGTGGATTTCTTCGTCTCCTACACCGGGGCCGATCAGGGATGGGCGGAGTGGATCGCCTGGGTGTTGGAGGACGCCGGCTACCGGGTGCGGATCCAGACCTGGGACTTCAACGCGGGTAGTCATTTCGTCACCGAAATGCATCAGGCGGCACAGGTCGCGGCCCGCACGATCGCGGTGCTGTCGACGGCCTACCTGTCCTCGGCGTTCGCAGAGGCGGAGTGGCAGGCCGCCTGGGCCGCCGACCCGTCCGGGCGGGCGCGCAAGCTGCTGGTGTTCCGAGTGGAGGAATGTGATCGGCCGGGGCTGCTGGGTCAGCTGGTCAGCGTGGACCTGTTCGGCCTCGACCGGGATATCGCGGCCGGGCGGCTGGTGGCCGCGGCACGTGGGGAGCGGAGTAAGCCGGCGGTGGAGCCGGTCTTTCCCGGCGGGCCCGCCCAACCGATGGTCGCCGCGACGGGGATGGAGCCGATGTTCCCCGGGCGGCTGCCCGATGTGTGGAACGTGCCGAGTCGCAACCGGCATTTCACCGGCCGCCAGTCCCAGCTCGACCAGATCCGCACCGAGCTGGGGTCGGGGCCGGTGGCGGTGACCGCCCTGCACGGCATGGGCGGGGTGGGCAAGACCCAGTTGGCCGTCGAGTACGCCCATCGGCATGCCGCCGAGTACACATTGGTCTGGTGGATCGACGCGGAACAGACCCTCCTGGTCGGCGAGAAGTTCGCCGCGCTCGCGGGCCCGCTGGGTCTGTCGACCGATGGAGCGGTATCCGACATCGCGGCCATCGTGCTCGCCGCCCTGGGCCGTCGGGTGGGGTGGCTGGTGGTGTTCGACAACGCCGAGGATCCCGTCGCCTTGCGGGACTGGCTGCCAAGCGGACCGGGCCATGTGCTGATCACGTCCCGGAATCCGGGCTGGGAGGCACTCGCCGCCGCGGTCGACGTGGACGTGTTTGAACGGGCTGAGGCGGTGGCTTTCCTGACCCGCCGTCTTCCCGGCCTGAACGCGGCGGTAGCCGACGCGCTGGCTGCCGAGTTGGGTGACCTGCCTCTGGCGTTGGCGCAGGCCGCCGGCTACCTCACCACGACCCGGACGGATCCGGCCAGTTACCTTGCGAAGTTCCGTACCCGGCGTACGACGCTGCTGGGCAAAGGGGGCGATCCCCTCTATGCCGGCACCATCGCCACCGCTTGGTCCATGGCCCTGGAACGGCTGCAGGCCGACGCCCCGGCCACCGTGCAGCTGCTGACGCTGTGCGCGCTGCTGGCTCCCGAACCGATCCCGTTGGCCCTGTTCAATGACCATCCCGATCTTCTCGACGGCCCGTTGGCGCAGGCGTGCGCCGGTACCCATCCCCGGCTCGACCTCGACGATGTGGTCGGTGACGCGCTGGCCTACTCCCTGGCCCGCCGGAGCGGGGACACGATTCAGCTGCACCGCCTCGTCGGGGCAGTCATCGCCGGTCAGCTGCCCGAGGAACGTCGCGACGTCCTGCGCGGCGTGGTGGTGGCCCTGGTGGAGGCCGCACTGCCGGATGAACCCCACCGGTCCGGGACGTGGCCTGTCTACGCCATGCTGGTCCCCCACGCACGTACCGTGTTCCGTCCGGACCGTCCCGGCGTCCTGAAACTGCTCGAGTATCTCGACGCCAGTGGTGACTACCGGACGGCGAAGATCGTGCAGGAGGACGTCCACAACGACACCGTGACACGGCTGGGCGCCGAGCATCCCGCGGCTCTGCGTACGCGTGCCGCCGTCGCCAACTGGACCGGGGAGGCGGGGGATCCGGGGGGCGCGCGCGACATGCTCGCGGCGTTGCTGCCCGTCTGCAACCGGGCCCTGGGCGCCGACGACCGGCAGACCCTGCTGGTCGCGGCCCGTCTCGCGGACTGGACCGGGCAGGCCGGCGACTGGCCCGGCGCGCGCGACCTGTGCCTGTCCGTCCTGCCCCGGTGGCGACGCGTCGCGGGTGAGGATGATCCGGAAACCCTGTATGTCTGGGCGAATCTCGGGTTCTGGACCGGGCAGGCCGGCGACGTGGCGGGCGCGTGCGCTCACTACGCCGCGTTTCTGCCGATCAGGGAACGGGTGCTGGGATCGGAACACCCGGATGTTCTCGAATCCCGTGACCAGTACGCCCGTTGGATCGGGGAGGCCGGGGATCCCGCGGCCGCGCGCGACCTGTGCTCGGCGCTGCTCACCGTCCATGAGCGGGTGTCCGGCGCGGAGCATCACGGCACACTGTGGGTCCGCACCAACCTCGCCTGGTGGACCGGCAAGGCGGGTGACCCGGCAGCCGCCCGCGACCAGTACGCACAGTTACTGCCGATCCGTGAGCGGGTCTCGGGTCCCGAGCATCCCGCGACCTTGGTCGCCCGGGGTAACTTCGCCTACTGGGTGGGTCAGGCGGGGGACCCCGCGATGGCCCGTGACCAGTACGCCGCCCTGCTCCTGATCCACCGGCGGGTCCTCGGCCCCGACCATCCGGACACGTTGCTCGACCAGCGCAACCTCGCCCACTGGACCGGGGAGGCGGGGGATCCCGCGGGTGCCCGAGACCAGTTCGCCGCGGTACTGGCGCTGTTCGAACGGGCGTTGGGACCCGAGCACCGCGAGACCGTGGCCACCCGCACCGAGCTCGCCGTCTGGACGGCCGCCGCACCCGACTGGGCTGCCGCGCCACCCGGATCCGCGACCGCCGGAAGGCCGTAGCCAAGCCCGACGGTCAGGGCTGTCGCGGCCACAAGCGCAGCCGAACGGGACCATGTGAGACGAGATTTCACTCCGCGCCATCCTCGATTCCGCGTTGTCGGTCCGACGCCGTATCGAACCGCGAAAAGACCACGCTCGGCGGGGTCGACGGCATACGGCTGGACGTAGATCGTGAAAGTCTCCTGAATCATCAGAGTGACAGGGCGCCGACCTTGCCTACATCCCGCCGGAGTGCGGTGCAGCGGCCAGCCGTCAAGGGATTTCCATTCACAGGTCGGTGAACACGAGCCGTCTCGAATTTGAACCACGAGTCGATGGAAGCAATCAGGCTGTGGCCCGCCGGCCGCGAATCGCTAGGCCAGCCGGGTGGCACGTCCCGGTCCACGGCGTTGGGCGGCCTGAGCGCGACGCGGGTCGCCTCGGCCAGCGGGAGCTATCTGCCGCGGAGCGGATCGGTTCTCAGCAGACCCTTCTACGATTCGGCGGCATCGCGACATCGCCGCGCTCCACCTCGGAAAATTCCGCTCCCCGACCGGGAGACCATGCCCGTCATCCACCAGATCCAACCTTGAAGGAATACCATCGGGTACCGTTCATGACGTCCATATCGGCTTTGGTCGACAGAATCTGCTGTACATCGGCCTCCTGCCGTCAAGGTCCGGATGGCCCGTCCCGGACTACACAAGGCGGCCGATCTCAGGCCGCACCGATGTGGCCGGGCTCTCAGGCCACCATTAGAGTGATCTCCTGGATACGGTAACAGTACGTCGCGAAGCGACAGCGCCCCGCCATGTCCCTGCCGCAACACCCTGAGGAGGAGATCCATGTTCGGTCTGGCGGTGCGGTTCGAGGTACGCCCGGACACGGCGGACGCGTTCGACGCGTTGGTGGCCGAGACGGTGCCGCTGATCGCAGCCCACGAACCCGGGACCTTGATCTACACTACCCATCGGGTGGTCGGCGACGACAATGCCCGGCTCTTCTACGAGCTCTACCGCGACCGCGAGGCGTTCGAGGATCATGAGAACCAGCCGCACATCCACCATTTCGTCGCCGAGCGGCAGGATCTGCTCACAGGTCCCCCGCGTATCGAGTTCATCACACTGACCTCGGGCACCGGGCTTCCTACGATGACAGGCGCCTGAGGACCCGGCACCTGCCGGTCCGTTCTTCACCCGCCCTGGGCTGGAGCGGCCGATGCCACTTGGCCCAGCCCAGCCGGGCAGGAAACCCGCGTCGGCGGACCGTCCGCCGACCAGGCCAGGAGGGTGACGCATGAAAATCGGTTTCATCGGGCTCGGCGGAATGGGCAGCGCCATGGCGCGCAATCTGATCGACGCCGGCCACACCGTACTGGCCTGGAACCGCTCACCGGATCCCGTCACCGAGCTGGCCGCCGCCGGTGCGGTGCCCGCCAGCATCTCCGAGGCGTTCGCCACCGGAATCGTCCTCAGCATGCTGGCGGACGACCAGGCCGTCACCGACCGCCTGCTCGATCCGCGGGTACTGACCGCCGCGCCGGCCGGAGCACTGCATGTGAATATGGCCACCGTCAGCACCGCGCTGGCGATCCAGGCCCGGCGTGAGCACGCCGAGCACGGGCTGCGCTACCTCGCGGCTCCTGTCTTCGGCCGGACCGACGCCGCCCGCGCCGGCAACCTCACCATCGTGACCAGCGGCGATCCGGACGCGATCGCCGAGGTTCAGCCCCTGTTCGACGTCCTCGGCCGGCGAACCTGGACGGTCGGCGATGCGCCGGAGCACGCCAACCTGGTGAAGATCCTGGGTAACTATCTGATCGCCTGCAGCATCGAGGCGATGGCGGAGGCGAGCGCCGTCATCGAGGCCGGCGGGATGAACCCGGCCACGTTCATCGAAGTGCTCACCGACAACCTGTTTACCGGCCCGGTCTTCACCGGCTATGGCCGCATGATCGGAAACCGGGACTACGAGCCCGTCAACTTCCGTCTCCCGCTCGGGTTGAAGGACGTCCAGCTCGCGCTGGCCTCAGGGCTGGAACGGAACGTTCCGCTGCCCTTCGGCGGCGTGCTGCGGGACGCCTTCGTCGACGCGCTGGCGCATGGCCAGACCGACCAGGACTGGGCCGCGGTGACCGAGACGGCCCGCCGACGCGCCGGGCTCGCCTGATCCACGGCGCCGGGCCGCCACCGCACCGCACTGCGCGGTACCGACCTCAACGACCGTACCGAGCACAACGACCGTACCGAGCACAGCACGGACGGGATGTGCCTGGCCGGAGGGATATACCCCTGGCCGGTCAGTCCCCACATGGGCATCGCTACGGCTGGCGGCTGTCGTCGTGGTGCTTCTCTGGCTCCGCCGGCACTGGGCCGGACTGCGTGGCCCGGTGATGCTGTCCGGTGTCGGCGGACAGCAGGCCGGGCATGGATGCTCCGGTAAGAGCGGACGGCGGGAAACCCGCGCCGCGGCGGACCGCGGAGCCATACCAGCGGTCGTCGTCGAAACCGCTCTCGTCGTCGCTGCCGTCCGGACCGTCTCCGCCGGCGTAGTCCCAGCTCGACGACCAGTTGTCCGACGAGGACTCGACGGAGGCATCGGATGCGTCCGAACGCGCCCAGTCGAACTCACCACGACCGAACACGAACGAGCCACCCATCGGACGATTCTCCGGTATCGAGCGGTGCACGGACGCCGACGCCGACGCCGGGCCGACGACACGCGGGATCACAAGCCAGGCAGTGATGTTGACCCCCACGACAACGAGGATAATGACAATCGGAACCAGATAGCTGTACTCGGACGGCAGCATGACGGCAAGCGCCGTCAACCCTCCCACCAGGAGGGCGACGCCCGTGGAGATCGCCGCGAGGAGCCGGGCCATGGACATGTTCCTATCGCCGTACGGCCAGCGATGCCCCCGATCGACGTCAACCCGACAAGGCAGAGGACGGTTTGGTGCCGTGTATCCCACTTACACCGTCCGCCCTCACGCCATGGGACGATCTTGAGCGCTCGAAGAGCCACCCGGCCGCGACCCTCCGTGCGTGATCACGTTCTGGCGTCCCCCGCTCTCCCTGGATGACTGCATGGCCGGACGATGGCAAGACCACCGCGTGACGTCATCGTAGAAGCGCGGGGAGACGTCGGGAACCACGTTGCGTCGGCACCCCGGGGACGGCCTGGAGGCGGCCTGGAAGACGCCCGGAGACGCCCGGAGACATCGAGGATGCGACTGGGGTGCCTCGGATCGGGGACGGATGGGAACGACCCGGACACCTCAGCCGCGTCCTCAACATACCTGTTCGATAGCTAGTAGTCACTGATCGATTACAGGCAGTTCTAGCCTACACTCCGTTTGGCGTGCCTGTACCCGTATGGCATACCCACCCGGGCACGGCTCCTCGTGGACGATCGACAGACGGACCACGCATTTCCCGCGATACATCGATGAAAGATCGCGTTCCGGACCAGGCGAAGGTCATCGGATGATCCAGCGGACCGGGACGATCCCCGGATGTCGAGCCGGCCACACCTCGGCCCCTCGCGGCACGCGGACGCCTTCACCTGGGTAAACAACGAGGTATGACGCACAGCGATGCGCCCAGCTCAGCGAGGCGAGATGGTCCTATGTCGGACGCGCGAGGACTGTCCGGGACCGGACAATGGTTCCGTGACAACAGCCACAGGGTGAGCATCGGGTTTCCGGCTTAGTCTGATCGCTCATGAGCGGCGCGCCGATCGGGGTGTTCGACAGCGGGGTGGGCGGTCTGACTGTGGCGCGCGCCATTTTGGACCAGCTTCCGCATGAGCCCCTGATGTATCTCGGGGACACCGCTCGGGCACCCTACGGCCCGCGGCGGATCGCCGAGGTGCGTCGCTACGCCCTCGATGCCCTCGACCGGCTCGTGGACGAGGGCGTGAAGCTGCTGGTCATCGCCTGCAACACGGCAAGTGCCGCCTGTCTGCGCGACGCCCGGGAGCGTTACGACATACCAGTCATCGAAGTGATCATGCCGGCGACCCGCCGAGCGGCCGCGGCGACCCGCAGCGGGCGGGTAGGCGTCATCGGCACGCTGGCGACGATTGCCAGCCGCGCCTACGACGACGCGTTCACCGCCGCCGCGGGCGTGGAGTTGACCGGTGCGGCCTGCCCGGCGTTCGTGGACTTCGTTGAGCGGGGTATCACCTGCGGGCGGCAGTTGCTCGGGCTGACCGAGGCGTACCTCGCACCATTGCAGGAAGCCAACGTGGACACGGTGATACTTGGATGTACACATTACCCACTGCTGACGGGTGTCATCGGCCTCGTGATGGGAGAGGGCGTCACTCTGGTGAGTAGTGCCGAGGAGACGGCCAAGGACACCTACCGGGTACTTGTCCGGCATGGACTCTTCCGCGATCCGGACCTTCCGCCGCCCACACACCGGTTCCTCACCACGGGTGATCCAACCTTGTTCAGCCGGGTGGGACGCAGGTTCCTCGGCCCCGAACTCGTCGGCGTCGCGGCGGTGTCCCCGCCCGTTCCCGCCGCGCGGGCCACAGTCACGCCTCCAGCCGCATGGGCCGCCCGAACCGGGGCGGACCAGGAACCCTCCTCCCAGCAGAGCCCGGTGGTGCCACGGTGAAACTGACGATCCTCGGCTGTTCAGGCACGTATCCCGGCCCGACGTCGGCCTGTTCGTCCTACCTCGTCGAGTCGGACGGGTTCCGGCTCGTCCTCGACGCGGGCAACGGGTCCATGGGCGAACTGCAACGGCACTGCGACCTGCGTGAGATCGACGCGGTGCTGCTCAGCCACCTGCACGGCGACCACTGCCTGGACCTGGTGGCCAACTCCTACGCGCGGCGGTACCACCCGGAGGGCATGCCGCCCAAGCTCCCGGTCTACGGCCCGATCAACACCCAGGAACGGCTGTGCGGAGCGTTCGAGAAATGGCCGGACGACAGCCTGGCCGACATCTACGACTTCCGGACCATCGGCGCCGGCCGCCTGCACATCGGGCCGTTCCGGATCGATCTCACCCGGGTGGCCCATCCGGTGGAGGCCTACGGCATCCGCCTCACCGCCGACGATCGGGTACTGACCTACTCGGGCGACACCGGGGCGTGTGACCGGCTGGTCCGCCTCGCTACCGACAGCGATCTCTTCCTCTGCGAGGCGTCGTTCCTCGATGAGGAGGACAACCCCCCGGACCTGCATCTGACCGGCCGGGAGGCCGGCGAGCACGCCCGGCGAGCCGGCGTGGGTCAGCTCGTGCTCACGCATCTTGTCCCGTGGGGGAACGCCGCCCGTTCCGAGGAGGAGGCGGCTGGCGTCTACGACGGCCCGCTGACCCTCGCGAGCCCCGGCACCGTCTATGAACTCTGAGAACTCTGAGAGCTCTGACGGACCGCACCTTCGTACCTCGGCGCGCGGCCGGGTCACCCTGGGCCGATAGTGTCGCGACGTGATACGAGCGGATGGCAGGAGACCGGACGAACTCCGGCAGGTGACGATCCTGCGGGGATGGCAGGAGCACGCGGAGGGATCCGCGCTGATCAGTGCGGGCCGGACCAGGGTGCTGTGCGCGGCCTCGGTGACCACGGGGGTCCCGCGCTGGCGCAAGGGCAGCGGCCTGGGCTGGGTGACCGCCGAGTACTCCATGCTTCCACGGGCCACCGACACCCGTAACGATCGCGAGTCCGTGCGCGGCCGCATCTCCGGGCGGACCCATGAGATCTCCCGGCTGATTGGCCGCAGCCTGCGTGCCTGCATCGACCTGAAGGCCCTCGGCGAGAACACCATTGCGATCGACTGCGACGTGCTGCTCGCCGACGGCGGCACGCGCACCGCCGCGATCACCGGCGCCTACGTCGCGCTGGTCGACGCCGCCCGCTGGCTCGGCCGGCCCGATGCGATCATCACGAGCGTCAGTGCGGTCAGCGTCGGCGTGGTCAAGGGCGAGGCGATGCTCGACCTGGCCTACAGCGAGGATTCCACCGCGGACACCGACATGAACGTGGTGTGCACCGGGGCGGACGGTTTCGTCGAGGTCCAGGGCACCGCCGAGGGCACCCCGTTCGACCGGACAATGCTCGACAGCCTGCTCGACCTCGCAGTGCGTGGATGCGCCCAGCTCACCGCGATCCAGACCGAGGCGTTGCGCGGCCCGGTCCCGGCGGGGCCTCCCCGCCCGGGAGGTGCTCGATGAACGCCGAGCACCACGGATCGGCCCGGACGACGAAGGTGGTCCTCGCCAGTCGCAACGAGGCGAAGCTCGCGGAGCTGCGCCGCATCCTGGCGGCCAGCGGCCTGGCCGTGGAGCTGGTGGGCCTGCCACCAGGCGAGGAGGTGCCCGAGACCGGGACGACCTTCGCCGAGAACGCTCTGATCAAGGCGCGGGCGGCGGTCGCGGCGACCGGGCTGCCTGCGGTCGCCGACGACTCCGGGCTCGCCGTCGACGAACTGGCCGGGATGCCGGGGGTGCGCTCGGCTCGATGGTCGGGCTGGCGCGACGGCACCCGGGTCGAACGGGACACCGCCAACAACACCCTGCTGCTCGCGCAGCTTGACGACGTCCCGGCCGACCGGCGCGGCGCCGCCTTCGTCTGCGCGGCGGCCCTGGTCACCCCGGACGGCGTCGAACGGGTCGCCCACGGCGAGCTACGTGGCACCCTGCTGACCGAACCTCGCGGCGCGGGCGGCTTCGGCTACGACCCACTGTTCCTGGCCGACGGTCAGACCCGGACGAACGCCGAACTGTCCGCGGCGGAGAAGGATGCGATCAGCCACCGCGGCCGAGCCTTCGGCGAACTGGCCCTGGTCCTCAGCGAGGTCCTCGCCGCCCCACCCACCCCCGCCAC
>NZ_CDWWXA010000153.1:0-4245 GCF_977971845.1 Frankia sp. CeCAU1
CTTTACGGATCGTGATCATGGCCTCTAGCTGGACAAACGTTCACGTTTTCGTGTCCAATCATGATCGGATCCACGTATTGTCCACACCGCGGTGATCTTGGCGCCGTCCGGGGCTCACGAGTCGCCGGGCAGGAGTTCGACGGCGCGCAGGCGGTCGGCCTCGGTGGGCTTGGTGTAAACGCGCGTGGTGTCAGTGCGCGCGTGGCCGAGGAGCTCGGCGACCAGGACGAGGTCGGCGCCGCGGCGGAGCATGGCGGTCGCGAAGGTGTGCCGCAGGACGTGCGGGGTCAGGTCGTCGATCCCGACGGAGCGGCCGAGGTCGGCGACGACCTGGTCGACGGTGCGGGTCGACAGGCGGCGGCCGTAGCGGTTGAGGAACAGCGCCGGGTCGGCCTCGGCGTTCGGCCAGGCGGCCCGGGCGGGTTTCCAGTCGGTCAGCGCCCGGCGGGCCCGGGGGTTGGCCGGGATGGTGCGCGGCTTGCCGCCGTCGCGGCCCTTGCCGGCCCGGACGTGGACGGCTCCGGTGCGGGCGGTGACGGGCACGTCGTCGAGGTCGAGGGCGACGAGCTCGGCGCAGCGCACGCCGGTGTTGTAGAGCAGCTCGATGATCGTGCGGTCGCGTAGCGAGGGCAGCCGTTCGGCGGCGCGCAGCACGCGGCGGGCCTCGTCGTCGGTCAGGGCGCGAGGGGCCTGCTCGGGAAGGTCGGCGCGGTCGACGACGGCGCGGCCGAGGTGGCGCCAGGTGAAGAAGTGGTCGAGCGCGGTCAGGTGCGCGTTGATGGTCGCGGGCCGCTTCTTCGCGACCGTGAGCAGGTGGGCCCGGTAGTCGCGGACGGCGAAGTCGCGGGCGTGCGCGTCGGACAGCGGGTCGGCGCCGGTGGGGTCCGCGGCGGCGCCGTCGGTGTCGAGCCAGCGCAGGAACCCGGCGACCCGGGAGGCGTAGGCGCGCCGG
The DNA here is from genome assembly GCF_977971845.1 of Frankia sp. CeCAU1. Classification (NCBI taxonomy): domain Bacteria; kingdom Bacillati; phylum Actinomycetota; class Actinomycetes; order Frankiales; family Frankiaceae; genus Frankia; species Frankia sp. CeCAU1. The sequence continues at coordinate 953 of NZ_CDWWXA010000153.1, forward strand.
GAGTGCTCGGCGAGCCGGACGTGGTCGAGCTCGGCGCGGTAGGCGGCGAACAGCTCGGCGTACCGGTCGGGCGGGCGTTCGCCGCCGCGCCGGACGCGGCCGGTGGGTGGTGCGGTGGCGCTGGTCGTCACCGACCACGTCCTCTCGGGGTAGCGGCGGTTCAGGCGTGCGGCTGATGGTCCGGGTCGTAGTCGGTTCGCGGTCCCACCACGATGTCGTCCTCGGTGGTGGCCGGGCCGGCGACGTGGCACCGGCAGCGTGCGATGACGCAGCCGTACCGGCCGTGGTCGTCCACGGGGTGGTCGCACCAGGGATCGACGCAGCGCTCGGCGGTCTCGAGTTCGGCGGCCCGGTCCAGGAACCGGCCGGCAGCCTCGGGCTGGCGGGTGGCCTCGGCGCGGAGCCAGGCGATGAGCTCCTCGGTGGTCATGGGTTCTCCGGTCGGTCAGGTGGGCGCCCGGGCGTCAGGCCCGCGTCCCAGTATCAGAACCATTCCGCCGACGATAGTAGCGCCGTTCGGCCGCAGTATCAGAACCAAACGGCTACACTGGTTCTGATACTGGTAGGTATCAGAACCAAGCGGAGGACCCCCGATGGACCTGGGCGCCGCCCCGACCGACGTCACGAAACCCGCGACGACCGGTCACGAAACCCTCTGTGCATGCCAGTGCGGCCAGACGGTCGTCCGCAGCGCGACGGGCCGGCCGGGCCGGTTCGCCTCGCCCGCGTGCCGGCAGCGGGCCCGACGCCGCGCGCTGGCCAGCGCCACCCCGGTCACGCCGTTCCACGACGACGACACGGTGACGCTCTACGTCGGCCAGGCGGCGCAGGTCCTGCGGGGTCTGCCGGACGCCTCGGTGCACTGTGTGGTGACCTCGCCGCCGTACTTCGGGTTGCGTGACTACGGCGAGCCCGGCCAGATCGGCCTGGAGCCCACGCCCGCGGCCTACGTCGCCCGGCTCGCCGAGGTGTTCACGGAGGTTCGCCGGGTGCTGCACCCGGACGGGACGTGCTGGCTGAACCTGGGCGACAGCTACGCGGGCAAGGCCAACGGCGGCCCGTCGGTGGGCCTGACACGCCGCGCCGACCGGGCCGAGCTGATTCCGCCGCGGCGGAACACCACCGCGGCCGCGCCCTACAAGAGCCTGCTCGGTATCCCCTGGAGGGTCGCGTTCGCGTTGCAGGACGCCGGCTGGACGGTCCGCAACGCGATCGTGTGGGCCAAGACGAACGCGATGCCGGAGTCGGTGACCGACCGGTTCGCCTCGCGTACCGAGACGCTGTTCCTGCTGACCCGCTCGGCGCGCTACCACTTCGACCTCGACCCCGTCCGGGAGACACCGGTCGACCCGACCGGCGGTGCTGAGTGGGCCCAGCGCAGGAAGCAGGGTGTGCCCGGCCGGCGGGGCCGCAACCCCGAGTCGTCGGTGACGGCCGCCGACCGCGACTTCGCCGCCCACCAAGCCGGCCGTAATCCGGGCGACGTCTGGCAGATCCCGGTCGCCAACTTCCCCGGCGCGCACTTCGCCGTGTTCCCGCCCGAGATCCCGCGGCGGGCGATCCTGACCGGCTGCCCGCCCGGCGGGGTCGTGCTCGACCCGTTCTCCGGGTCGGCGACCACCGGCATGGTCGCGCTGCAGCTCGGCCGCCGCTACGTCGGGATCGATCTCAACCCCGACTATCACCGCCTCGCGCTCCGTACCCGGCTGCTGGAGCGGCCGCTGCCCGGTATCGACCAGCCGGCCTCCTGACCAGGCCCACGCGGCTCGATCGGCGCCGTTGATCAGCGGTAGTAGGACATGTCGACCGTCATCGTCAGCCGCAGCTGCGGCGGTAGCTTGTCGCCGTCGTCGTCATAGCGCAGGTCCGCGAAGCCGAAGCCGAGGATCACCGCGTAGAGATGGTCGTTCATCCAGTCGCCGGCGGCGTGCAGCAGGTCGGACTCCTCGCTGCCGTAGAAGCTGACGACCTGGGTGGCGGAGCCTTCGTGGGCGATCTCGACCCGCACCGGGCCGTGGAAGGTTCGTGTGCGCCCGGTCGGGCGGCCAATCCGAGGCACCGCCGTGTCCTGCCCCGCTGGCCGGTCGCCATCCTCGGTCATGACTCCTCCTGATCGTTCTCGCCCGGGTCACGCAGAGGGCGCAGACCCGTGCCGGTGGGCGGGGCGGCGAAGGCGTAGCGGCCGAGCATGTTGATGTGCCGGTCGGCCAGCGGGGACACCCGGTCGAGTGCCTCGGTCATCGCCGGGCCCGACGTTCGCCGCGGCGCGCGCCGTAGCCGCTCCAGCTCGGAGACCCGGGCCTGGTCCGGTACCCGCAGCAGCTCCGTCAGCCGGCCGGGCAGCTCCTGGTCCGCGCCCGCCGCGGCCTCGGCGAGGGTCCGGTACATCCGTTCGGCGGCCGCCTCGCGCACCGCCGCAACCAGGCGGGCCAGCACGCTGGCGCCTGGCAGCAGTACCCGGTGCCGGCGCAGCCAGGCGACCGCCTGCTCGAACAGCGCGTGCGGCCCCTCGGCGTGCACCCACGCCCGGCCATCGAGGAACTCCCGCAGGCCGCCGGCGGCGTCCTGGTCGCCGAAGTCCCGGTAGCCGAACACCTCCCGGATCTCCCAGGAGTGCTCGTACGGGGTCATCTGCCGCTCGGTGTACCGCTTGACCACCGACGGGTCCGCCACATCGAGTTGGCCGGCCAGGTAGTCGACAACGCCCCACGGCACGTCGAGCGGGTCGGTCAGGAACGTCCCGAGGAAGCGCACCGTCCCGAGCTGGACCGCGAACCCCAGCCGGTTGTGCTCACCGCGGCGCTTGCCGACCAGGTCCCGGTCGACGTCGTCGAGGAAGAAGAACCGCTCCAGCTCGGATCGCTCCGGCTCGCCAGCGAACCGCCCGTACGCCGCGACCTGCTCATCACTCAGGAACTCCACCGGCACGAACGATCAACGTAGACCAGCCCAAACCGGACCCGGCCAGCGGCCGCCGCTTAGCGCTAATTCCTGTTCCGATCCTCCTCGGACCCCAGGGCGTCCCGCCACGGCGTCTGGGTCGGCGGTCGCGTGTTGCGTGCCACGGTGAGGGCTGCCTCGGCGATGTAGCCGCTGAGGCTCATCTGGACGCGTCCGGCTGCCTCGCGCAACTCGGCGAGTTCGTCGTCCGCGAGCCGTATCCGGTACACCGCCCGGCCCTGTCCCGGGGGCCGGTAGCGGCGCGGCCGCGCAGACAGGCCGCTGCCGTCCCCACTCGTGCCGGTCACGGCCGCCCTGTCCGCGCCCGCCGGCGCGGACCCTCCATCCGTGGG
>NZ_CDWWXA010000153.1:4317-7652 GCF_977971845.1 Frankia sp. CeCAU1
ACGGATGGATATCTTGCTGCCGCGATCTGAGGTGACAGGGCCCGGCGGCGGCTGCCAGCGTGGCGGGGACAAACCGGGCGGGCCGGACGGCCCGCCGTCCCGGATCGGCGGCAGGAGACGGTGAGGCGATGGCAACCCAGGCAACCCGAAAGGCCGCGGAACAGGCGGCGCTTGAGGCACTGGGCGGGCGGGTGGCCGCGATCGGCGACCTCGGTCTCGCGGCGGCCCGGCGCGCCGACGCCGCCTACGGGCCCGCGCGGGCAAAGGCCCGCACGGCCGAGCTGCTCGCCGCCGCCCGCGCCGAAGGACGCGCTCTGACCGACGCCGCCGCCGAGGAAATCGCGGCCGCGGACGACGACTACGCGGCCAGACGCGCCGCCGCGGTGGACGCCGGATGGACCGAGCAGGAGCTCGCCGCGCTGAACTACCCGCCGCTCCCCCGGCGTCGCCGCACCTCCCGGCCCGTTCAGTCAGCAGGTGCGCACAGGCCGTAATAGGGTTGTGTGTTGGAAACGCGGATTGTGCCGGTTTGATCATGTATGGCAGTGGAACGGGGGTGCGGGTGGACACGGATGTTGTGCTGGTTCGGCACGGAGAGGCGCACTGCAATCTCGCGGGCATCGCTGGCGGCGACCGGGGCTGCACCGGGTTGACGCTGCGGGGGCGTGGCCAAGTAGACCAGGCGGGCCGGCGGCTGGAATGGATGCACCACGACCGCCAGTTCGATGTGGTGTATGCCGGGCCGCGGCGACGGGTCCGTGAGACCGCCGCCGTGATCTCCCCACGCCTTGGCTTGACGCCGCACATTGAGCCACGTCTGTCCGGCCCGGCGCATGGTGACGCCGACGGCAAGCCGTGGACGGATATCTGGGAGGCGTTCGGCTCGAGTCCTGCTGACCAGCCGGACCGCCCGTTCGCTGCCGGTGCCGAGAGCTGGAACGCGTTTCTCGCCCGGGCGACCGATTGTTTGCAGAACATCGTCACGCGTCACGCTGGCGAGCGGATTCTCATCCTCGCGCATGCGGAAACCGTCGAGGCGATGCATACCCTGCTGCTGGGTCTACCCGCCGGGTCCTCGGCGCGGGTGGCCTTCACTGTGGCGCATGCTTCTTTGACCCGCTGGGTGCACCGTACTCCCGAGATCGGCTCGGCTCGGTGGACGTTGGTTTCCCACAACGACACCGCCCATCTCATCGCCTTACCGACGACGGGTTTCGACGACGTTCAGGACGGCGACTCGTGACTCCTTCTGCTTCATCGTCATCGGCTGAGCGCGTTCGTCATGCCTGGCAGGAACGGACGGCAAGCCAGGCACGACTGCGTATCGCCGACCGTTCGCTTGGCCGTGTAGCACTGGCCGCGGCTCGCGAGGATGCCGCGATGGGCCTGCCCCTGGTCATCCTGAGCGATCCGACAGTGCGTGGTGCACTGGACGCGGCGCGGCTGCATGCCCCCGGCCCGTATCTTCACGAGGGACGGTGGGAACTCGCCGATGTCATCGATCTGTATGTGTGCGGCGACCTTCCCAGTGAACGGCTGGTAGAGATCCTCGCTATCTGGCCATACCAAGCCCATGACCCTCACCGGGATGAGGCTCAGCCATGGTCGGACAGCTTCGCTGTCGTGGAGGCGGCTGGTGATGCCGGCCTGCTGCCGCGGCCGCTCGTCGCCCAAGTACGCCGCCACCGTAGCGACCTGACCTGATAGACAGATGGCCTCCTCGGACGAGTACCGGAGCTACGCCCACACGCTGGAAACTCTGCTTGCGCCCGGCGGGATCCTGTCGACCAGATCTCCCTACGCCACCGCAGACCAGGCCCTGCCCGGTGGTGTTCCCAGCGAGCAACGTGCCGCGATCTATGACCGGGTCGTCGACCGCTACCTGACAGCTCACGTCGCCCAGCACGGCCAACTGCCCCATCCTGGCCGACAGCTTAGCCTGATCGTCGGGCCGCCTGGTGCCGGCAAATCCTCAGCCCTGACCGCTGCCGGGGCCCAGGGGATGGAGCTGTCCGGGACACTGATGCTCGAACGCGACGAGCTGATGCGCATACTTCTACACGAGCTGGCTACGCAGGGGACTCTGCCTGTCCCTCACGAGCTACGTGACGGCCTCGACGGAATACCTGTCGTACCCGCCGAACTCCATGATCTGATCAACGCCGAAGGAACCTATCTCGCGCACAGAGTCGCCGCCGTCGCACGGATGCAGGACTGGAATGTCGGATGGCAGAACACCCTCGGAGATCTAAGCGGAATGCAGGCCGGTATCGCGGAGTTCCGTCGGGCCGGATACGGACCACCACAGGCCATCTGCCTGGAGGCATCCGAGCAAGTTCTCCTCGACCGTACCTACCAGCGGTGGGAAAGCGGACGCCGTGACGTAGAGGCCGGCCGCGACACTCTTGGCCGCCATTGGGTCACCCGCGCCGGGCTGTCGAGTGCCTTCCGCGACCAGAATGGATCGACAACGACAACGCCGGCGAGCAGCCACCGGCTCGCCGTTCTTGAGCAAAGCGGCCAGACCGGACGCATCATCGTCATCAACACGACCGAGTTTCCCGGCCGCGTCGTGCACGACACCGCTACACACGGAGCTCTTCGAGAGCGTATTGCCCGGCCGGACGCGGCGAAGATCATACGGCGGGCTTTCCCTCCCCCGGAGAGGACACCCCCTGGACAGGATGGCAGGCGTCGGCCGCAGCCTCCCCCGGAGACGGGGAACTCACCGCGGCCCCACCGATGAAGATGATCTAGATAGATCACCATGTAACCCGGTGAAGCCGGCGGGTCTACCGGCCAGACCGCCGCGGCCCGGCCGTCTCTGGCCCGGGTGAGACGCCCGTACGGGGTACGGGCGCCGACGTCGGGGGCCGGACACTCGGCTGAGAGGAGGCGGGGTAGGCCGCGCCGAGCAGACCACGCACGCCCGTCAGGCGGGGTTCGGCGGGAAGGTCGTAGGTCCGGTACAGAGTGCGATCAATTCCGTACAGCTCGCAGAGGTACCGGGGGGATCCTGCCCGGCGAACACGCCGGCGGCGCGGTCCCGGTCGGCCAGGTTGCGGGTGACGCGCTCCAGGAACGAGGCGGGGATCGGGCCAGGCGCGGGGGTGACGATGTGGCGCACTGTCCAGTTCGGAGAGCGAGACAAACCGTGGGAGGTCAAGCAGCGCTCGTGATCGGCTGTCATGTCCCCCGCGTCCGAGCTGACCAGCTGCTGGCGCGGTCGCCCTACTTGGGGTGCCGGTAAGAAACGTGTCACCAGCCGCAAACGGCGATGATCTAGCTGGCCTGCGGCGGGGCGGCGTCGAGCTGGTGGCGGGTCCGGCCGGCGG
>NZ_CDWWXA010000153.1:8183-10509 GCF_977971845.1 Frankia sp. CeCAU1
TCCTCGTAGTAACCGCCGAGGAACCAACGTTTAGCGTCGGGCGTCCTGTGATCGGCTGCCTGTTGATCACTCGACGGGATCTTCTAGGTCAGCTCGGGGGCGGTCGACGTCATGCTGAGGAGACCGGCATCCGACCCAGTTACGATCGTGACCATCGTCTGTCCATCGGAGGGGGATCGAGTGCCAGACCTGGAACGGAGTGGCTCCGCAGCGATCGCTGATCACTACCGAGCGGAGATCGCACACGGTCGGCTCCTGCCTGGCGAACATCTCCCCACCGTTCGTGAACTGGCCCAACATTGGAAGGTCGCCCGACCCACAGTCGACAAGGCGATCTCGATTCTCAAGGCCGAGGGCCTTGTCTACACGGCAGGCCGGGGTGGAACCGTCGTCCGCGGCGAGGAGGACGGTGAGTCGACGGTTGCGATCGCACTAGACGATCAGATAGAAGTTATTTCCACTGAAGTCGTTACAGCTTCAGAGAATGTTGCACGGCAACTCAAGGTAGCCGCCAATAGTTCAATCCTGGTTATTCATCTGCGCCGGAGTGGTAGCGATGTTGCGTAGCTGATCAAGGTAGCTGTCTACATCCGGGTGAGTGGTATGATTCTCCTGCAGAACCGCCGACAGTTCCCGAGAGCACATCAGCAGAGATGGAAGTGATTTTCGGTCGCCAACCAAGGCGCGCTGACCATAAGCTACAGCTTGATCTACGTCGCCCCCTCGCGCCGCCACGACACCGAGTGTTATACGCGCTTCAGCGTTACGCATCGGGGACCGCTCGTGCCCACTAAAGTCCGTGCCGGCTTCGATCACGTGACGGGCGTAATTTTCGGCAAGCCTATCTTCGCCCAATATCCGATAGCAGTCCATCGCATAGAAATCGAACTTCGCAGGGTCGACCACGAAATGGTTGTCAATGTTTTCAGGGTAAGGCAGCTTTTCAAGCATTGACCGCCCTTGGTCAAGGGCTACCTCCACTTGCCGCCGATCACCGATCCTCGCCCAAGCCTTTGCTCTCTGTGCCGCGAGCTGTACCGATACGCCCGCGTTTGGCGCGATGCACTGCCCGGTCTCGCCTGCCACGATGGTCCCACTGTAGTCGCCCTGAGTAAGCGAGTACCAGGCTTGCATCTCATGGGCCCACCCAATGATTTCCCCGTGACCCGCTTCGTCGCCGAGCGACAACGCTGCCCTGCGAGTGGCCTCCGCCGCCCTCTTATCTCCTAGATCATATTCAACACATCCCACCAGAAGCGCGATCCATCCCGCCTGCACGAGTAGTTCACGATGCTGGGCAAGAGTTAGACGCTGATCCAATATGCGAATGATTCTCTTCAGCCAGGAACGTCCTTCCGTTTGCAGTTGGAGGGATGGCGACGAAGCATATTCGCAACACAACCTCTCGGTTGTTATCGTCAGAGCATCAAGAGTTCCTTGACCAACATCGGACAGCCTCAATCGGGAAACAATTTCAAGAGTATCCATTCCTGTTGCCACGAGCAGATCTCTCTCGGGCGAAGGTAGCTTTGGCGCGTGGAATAGGGCTCCTGTGACGGTCCCGAAAGCCTTGGCCAGCAAGGGGCGGTAAAACTCGTCGGGAAACGCATCACCCGCTTCCCATCGCTTCCAATTTCGAATCAAGTTGCTATCGCTGGGTAGTGCGATGCTGCCGGCATGTCCGCGTAGCACTCGAACAGCTTCGGCTTGAGACCAGCCGCGCGCGTCTCGCTCTTCCCGGATTCGGCGTGCCCACGCTGGGCGCTGACCGTCAGTCCTTGGTTCGTCGGTCACAAGACCACCCCTTCAGAACGGATCCACCCTCTCAGTGTGCGACGTCGTGAGGGTCGATGTGTCGGGAGGGACGCGGGTTGTCCCCAAGGGCGCCCCCATGCCTGTCACCGGGTCGTCACCTTTTGCGTTCGCCCGGAACGCGGCAACGTACTGCTTGATCGAGCACGCCGCCGCTTGACATACGGCCTATGCCAATGCAGTATGGCCCATGTCAGATGCGGACCCCCGCCGCTCAGCCGCCAAGCACGCGCGGCGGGGGTCCTGAGTCCCACTCATGCAGGAGGAGACCTTGTTCAAGCATGCCCTGTCCCGGCCGATGCCGGGTGATGACAACGGTGGCCGGCCGTGGCCGACGTTGCCGGACGACCCGGAGCCGAAGAAGTGGGTCGTGATCGTCGATGGCAACGGCAAGCCGAAGGGTGGTGGCCGCTGATGTCGCGGTTCGCTCGGGTTGAGTGGCGTACCTGCACCAGGTGCAGCGCGAGCTACAGCGCGGAACGGGGGCACCCGGGGTGCCGGGCCGGGACGACGG
>NZ_CDWWXA010000154.1:0-538 GCF_977971845.1 Frankia sp. CeCAU1
CGGCGCCGGTGTGCCAGGCGAGGGCGAACCAGCGTTCCCGGCGGTGGGGGGCGCCGATGGCGGATGCGGTCTGGCGTAGCCAGCGCGTGTCGTACCCAAAGCCGGCCAGGTCCCCGAGTACGGCGGGTAGTCCTCGAACAGCGAACCCGCGCACGTTCTCCAACAGGACGAGTCGTGGTCGTAGAACGCGAACGGCGCGGGCCACGTCCGGCCAGAGATGTCGGGTGTCGTCGGTGCCGTGCTGGCGTCCGGCGTCGGACCAGGGTTGGCAGGGGAAACCGGCGGTGAGCACGTCGACCGGCTCGACGCTGGTCCAGTCGGCGGCGGTGATGTCCCCGTGGTTGGGGACACCGGGCCAGTGCCGAGCGAGAATCGCGGCGGCGGCGGGGTCGGTGTCGGCGACCCAGACAAGGCGGCCACCGAGGATGTCGAGGACGGCGAGGTCAAGTCCGCCGTAGCCGGTACACAGACTCCCGACCCGCGGCTCGTCGTCCGAGCCCATCGGTCCTCTTTCCCGTCCGTGTGGTCGAGGGTGGGG
>NZ_CDWWXA010000154.1:745-1364 GCF_977971845.1 Frankia sp. CeCAU1
GTCGATGACGTTCTCGACCACGACCGCCCGGTAGGGCCGGCCGCGTAGGATGCCGGCTTCGACGAACCGGACGACGTCCCACATGGTGGCCCGGGACCGTTCCGCGGCCGGATCCGGCCTGCCGGTGTCGTACAGGTCCATCTGTGCTGTCGGGCGGCGCGCGCCTTTCAGGCTCACGCCGCCTCCCCACCGAACAGGGCGCCCTGGTTCTCGCAGCAGTCGCAGACGGGCCGGTCACCCGGGTGGGTGCCGGCGGGGACATTCACCGGCCGGGCGCAGTCCCGGCAGGGCCGGGTTGTGGTGGGTGAAATGGCGGCGACGGCAGCGGTCAGGCCCCGGTCGAGGAAGACCCGCGACGGGCAGGCGCTGCTGCCACGTCGGCGGTAGCGGAACCCGCAGGCCTGGCACGTCGTGCCCTCGTCGCCGTCGGGCTGGTGGCGGGCGTCGATGATCTGCCGGTGGTTGATGCTGAGCGGGCGGGCGGCGCGCACCGCGTCGACGATCAGAACGTCCAGGGCGCCAGGCGCTGCCGGCGGGATGGTGGAGACGGTGCGCGCATGGGCGCGGGGTGCGGTCATGATGGGTGTGTCCCTTCTGAGGGGAGGGCAGACGGGCCGGG
>NZ_CDWWXA010000154.1:1855-10534 GCF_977971845.1 Frankia sp. CeCAU1
ATGTCTGGCCGGACATGGGCCCGGCCCGTCTGCGCGGGCGGCTGGTCGTCAGCGCCGGTCCGGACGTTGCAGCCCGCCGGCCGAGTCGGGCGGGCTAGCTGCGCCGTGCGGCGCGTAGGGCGGCGCGGGCGTCCTCCAGGGACTCCCAGGGGCGTGGCGAGTCGGGGTGGCCAGGCCAGGTGTGGGCGCGGGCGATCGAGATCGCCGTGTCTGGGTCGAAGGTCGAGACGTCGATGAAGCCCACGATGTCCCGCCAGTACCGTTCGACGGGAACGTCCCAGTCCTGCGCGGGGACGACCGGCCGGTAGCTGCGGATCTCCCCCTCGCGGGTCAATCCCGCGATCCGCGCCAGGCTGACCTCCACCGGCCCCGGGGGACGCCCGGTGTAGCCGGGGGCTCTGGTGACCAGCGCGACGAGCCCACCGCGCCGGGCGACCCGGCCGGCGGGCCGCAACGGCAGGCTCCTGATCGAAAACGTCTTCACGGTTCGCTCCTTTGAATGGAATGCCAGGGGTTGGGAATAGGAAGCGGAGGTGGTTAGGCGGTGCGCGCGTAAAGGCCGTAGCGGGGTTGGTGGATGAGGTTGTCGGCTTCGAGGGCGTTCAGGGTGCGGTGGATGGTGGTTTTGCTGTAGTCGCAGTGGTCGCGGATGTCGGCGAGGGGGACCGCGTCGCGGGTGATGAGCCGGTAGATGTCGCGGCCGGCGGCGGTGGCTAGCGACGGGTAGGCGCTGGTGTCGCCTTCGGCTGGCTGGTCGTCCTCGCCGCCGGGTTCGGGGTCCGGGTCGGGGGTGGTGAGGCTGATCCAGGTCGCGGGGCGCAGGGTGATCCCGGTAGGGGTGGTGCGAGTGATGGCCGTGGGCGTCGTAGTCGGAATGGTGGTGGGGCGCCGGGCGGCGAGGTCTTGGAGGCGGGCTGCGAGGGCGGGGTCGTCTCGGGCTATGGCGGCGATCAGGTCGGGGTCGATGTCGTCACCGAGGAATTCGGCGGCCACGTCGATGGCGGCGTCTTCGGCGACGCGGTGGCGGTTGTCGTAGGCGGCGCCGATTTCCTTGTGCAGCTTGTATCGGATAGCGGATTCGAGTTCCAGGTGTGGGGCATTCGCATAGTGTTTGTCGAGGTCCTTTCCGGGGTCGAACGCGCGGCCGGATATGTCGCGGGCTCCGCTGCCGAGGCGGTAGGCGTAGCCGAATGGAGGAAGGTTCTTCGCGTTACCGGTGAAGTTCGGTACGAGGTTGGACGCGATGTTGGACGGGAGTCGCATGATGATCCCGTTGAGGTTCCAGGCGTTCATGCGGAGGTCTTCGGAGTGGCCGAACACGCCCTGGTCGGTGTTCTGGCTGGCGAGCAGCACACCGATCCCGGCTTTGGCGTAGCTGCGGGCGATCCGTTCGCAGACCGCGATGTTGTGGGCGGCTTCGGCGCGGCCCACGATTTTGGGGTCGAAGACGAAGTGGCATTCGTCGATGACGACGATGAGGGCGGGTGCGCGTCTGCTGATCGGGTGGACCTTGCGGTCGGGCATGGCGCCGATGAGCTGGGTGCGGGTCTGCCCGACGATGTCGACGGCACGAAGTAGCGTCCCAGCCCTGCCCTTGGCGGTGCCGACGACGGGCCAGTCGGCGTGTTGGGCGAGGGTCGGCAGGCTGGCGCCGTCCTGCGGGTCGATCATCCACACGGCGACCAGGCCGGTGTTCATCCAGGTGCAGCAGAGCTGTTCGATCAGCGTGCTCTTGCCGGACCGTGACGCACCGAGGATCACCCCGGAGAACACCCCCCGGTCGGGATGGAAGGCGTCCCAGGGCATGAGCTGCCCATCCGGCCAGGCCCCCCAGTAGGTCAGGCCGCTGGTCGGGTCGTAGCAGGCCTGCGGGCCGGGGTAGGTCGGGGTGACGGCGGCGGCGTCCTGGTCGAGGGTGACGATCAGGCGGGCCTTGTGGTCACCGTCGGGATGGGTGGCGAATTCCAGGTTGGTGGCGGACATGCCCATCGCCGAGGCGACAAGCCGGATGCGGGTGTCGAGCCAGTCGCGGGACTGCCGGCCGCGGATGAGGTGGACGGTGTAGGCTTCCCGGCCGCGTTCTAGGTCTTTGCGGTCGGACAGGCGGGAGCCTTCGACGGGGCCGCCGCGGCAGGCCACCCACCGGACCCACAGGTCCATCACGTTGCTGCCCCGTTCGGTGATCTCCAGCCGTGGCGGCGTCACGGGAAGCTCCGGCGCGGGGACCGGTGGGGCGGGTGTGGGTGGGTTGGGGATGTGGATGCGGGCCCAGTAGGGGGCGGCTAGCGCGTAGCCGCCGAGCCACAGGACGGCGGCGTGCCAGCCGGTCGCGCCGCTGGTGGCGGCCCAGTACAGCCAGCCGGCCCCGGCGGCGGCGATGGTGGCAGCGTGGCGGCGGCGTCGGGGCCGGTCGGCCCAGCCGGCGCGCCGACCCTTCGCCCACCACCAGATAACCGCGAGCGTCAGGTACAGCCCGGCGAGAGTCGGCCCGGCGCCGGGGATCAGGTGGCCGACGGCGGCGCCGGCCCACAGCAGGCCGATCACCCCCAGTGGCATCGCCTGCCCGCGAATGGTCAGCGCGTCGAAGCGGCGCCGGGCGGCGGCGGTCTGGGCGGCGGCAAGGAGCTGTTCGGCGCGGTCACGGTCCCCGGCGTCGAGGGCTGTCTTCGCACGGGCCACGAGTTTGCCGACCAGCGGGTCGGCGGCGGCGCGCTGCGCGTCGGCGTCCGCCGTGGCCTTGGCCTCAAGTTCTGCGGCGCTGACGAGGTGTTCCAGGGCGGTGTGGCTGTCCGCGGCGCCCGCGGCGGACGCGAGAAGCTGTTCCACTCGCGCGTCCACGGTGGCCTGCCGGCGGCGGGGAGATGCCGGGGTGGTACGGGGGTGGCTGACCATCGTCCTGCCTCCTTCGTCCTGGTGGAAGTCGCCGGGGTCCGGGTGGGGACCGCACGGCCCGCACGCCACCTGGGGGTGAGGTGCGGGTCGCACGGACACGACCCGGGCGGGTCAGTGCTGCCGGTAGAAGTCGGTCTTGTCGGCGGCGTCGACGGCGTTGACCGTCTCGGACACGGCGGCGTGGCCGCCGTTGAGCGCGTCGACGGCGAACTGCACGCCGTCGCGGGCGGCGGTGAGCAGCTCCCGCACGGCGTGCACCGGGTTGACGACGTCGGGGTCGGTCAGGCCGGCGTTGGCCATGCCGCCGAAGAGCGTTTCCAGCTCGTTGGCCACGGTGTTAGTGATGTTGGCGTGCAGGGCGGTCAGGTAGCGCACCGCGGCGTCGCGGTCGATGACCTCGGCGGACGGCTGGGCGGCGCGGGCGGGAACGATCTCGGTCATCACAGGTCCTCTCGGAAGGCGAAACGGGGGGGAGCGGTGGTAGTGGCGCCGGGGCGGGCTACGGGCGCGGCCGATAGGCGACGGTGGGGTCATGACGTCCGGTGGCCGTGCAGGGAAGCCCAGCCCGCGGGCGGCTCCCACACCGCGTCGATCCGCCGCCCGTCGGCGTCGACCACGTCGGCAGCCACCACGACCGCCGCGTCCGGCTCGTCACGGGCCCCCTTGTCAGGCTCGTCGGCCGGGGCGCCGTCGGCGGGTGGTGTGCCGACCGGCGGCGAAGTGGCGGTGGCGGGCCGCGCCCGGCGGCGGCGCCGTCGCGGCGGGCGCATCTCGTTCCACGGCGGCGTCCAGGCCTCACCACGGCGGCGGCCTTCCCGCCAGGAGGCGGCGGTCCGCCGCGCCCAGGGCCAGCCGACCCGCACACCTTCCACGAGGGAACGGAAGAACACGCCCAGTAGGACACCGACGCTGAACCCGCTGTAGTGGCGGCGGTTGGGCCCCTCACCGATGTAGACGTCGCGGCCCCGGGACAGGGCGTAGCCGCGGACTGCGGCGTCCAAGCCGGCGCGGTAGCAGGCGTAGGCGAAACACAGCAGAAAGATCAGTTCCACGGCAGGCTCCTCAGGCGAACCAGACGGCGACGGCGAGTAGGGCGGCGGCGGCGAGCCGCCCGGGACGTTGGAAGATCCACGCCAGCCCGTAGGCCGCGGCGACGACGGCGACCGCGGCGAACGCGGCGGCGCGGCGCGGGCCGCTCACGACCGTGGTGGTCGCGGCCAGCTCACCGAGCGACGGGGGACGGGCGGCCAGCCACCGGGCCCGGCGGCTCTCCCCGTCGCGGCCCGTGGGTAGCCATCCGGTGTCGATCCCGCCGGCCCACTGCGCGAGCCACGCGGCGCTGTAGGCGCCGGTGGTGGCCGGCATGGCGATCAGGTAGGAGTAGCCGATCCCGGCCCGCCGCCAACCCAGGGCGTACGGGGCACACCAGTCGGCCGTGGCTGCGTAGCGGGCCACTGCCGCCGCGTCGGCCGGCTCGACCGCCACCGGCACCCAGCCGGCCAGTCGGTGACCGACCGCAACCGGCCAGGGGGCGGGAAGAGTCCCAAGAGTCTCATCCAAACCCCCTCCCGGGGTCTCATTCCCCCCGTCGGCGCTGGTATCTGGGAGGCAGGGGGGAGCCGCGGGACTCTCGGGACTCTTGGGACTCTCACCCACCGTGACCATCGCGGTCGGGGTGGCCTCGGCGGCGGGAGGGGTGGCCGTGCTGGTGGTCAGGTCAGGGATCCACCGGTCGTCGGTGGCGGTCACGGGGCCATCACCGGCTCCCGCAGGATCCGCAGGACCGCGTCCAGGCGGCGGGTCCCAGCCTTGTGGCCGTACTCCTTCAACCCGGCGTGCAACGTCCTGCGGTTCAGCGAGGTGCCGCTCTTCGTCAGGGCGTCGCGCACCTTGCGGCTGTCGGGCAGCAGGTCGGACACGTCCGGCTCTCCCGGCCCGGCGCTGCCCTCGTCGGCGGCGGGCGGTTCGAGGACGGGCCGGGGCGCCCGGAACCGAACGGCTTCCGCCCGGGGTGCCGGCACGTCAGCTGTTTGCGGCGCCGCCGGTGGGGCGAGCGACGGCCCGTCGGTGCGGGCGACGGGCGGCACCCAACCGGATTCGGCCTCACCGGCACGATCCGACAGGGCCGACGGCAAGGACACCGGCGCGGCGGCAGGCACGTGGTCGCTGGCCCGTGCCGAGCGGTCTTCCCGGGCCGGAATGTGCCCGGCCATGTGCCCGCCGGTCCGCTCGGCGTCGCCTTCCTCGCCGACGCGGGCCCAGGACACGGCGAGCGGTGCCACCGCTTCCACCTGCCCCAACGTCTCCCGCACGGGCGGTACCAGGGTGCCGCCCGGGGCGATGTCCGGTGCCCGCAGCGGTGTGTGCCCGGCCGGAGACGAGGTGCCCCCTCCCCCCACAGAGGCAACGTCAACATGCGAAATATGCGCGGAAGTTGTACTCGTGGTGCCGGTGGTTTCGGCGTCAACATGGACGGGATGACCGGGCTTGGTGGCCTTGAGTCCGGCGACCAGACCGAAGGCGACGACCGGCCACACGGCCATCAGCCCCACCCACGGGCCTGGCTCGCCCGCGATCGGCCCGACGTCCGGCGGGTCGTCGGGGCCGGGCCGGTGGGTGACCGCGGCGAGGTTGCAGGCCCCGGAGAACAGCACCGCGCTCACCAGGACGAACACCGGCCACCCGACCTTCGCCCCGGGCGTGCGGCGACGGGAGTTGATCGCGGCGAGGGCGGCGATCGCCATCGCCTCCCCGGTCATGGCGATCAGGTAAGCGGCCCAGCCCGGCTGGCCGGACCACTCGGCGACGTCGTGCACGTGGACGAACGCGACAGCGAACACCCCGGCACCCAGCACGATCGGCAGGATGCTGCCGGCGGCCTGTTCCCACCGGCCACCCGCAGAACCGGACGCGACAGTGGTGGTACTCATGCCGCGCCCCACGCCAACGACAGCGGCCAGGTGAACGCCCCACCGATCACGTTGATCGCGCTCATGACCACCGCGCCCAGACCGCCGGTCATGGTCGCGGCGACCGACGGCAGGACCAGCCCGACCCCCGCAGCGGCGAGCTTCTCCGGCCGCCCCCGGCTCACCCGCGCGTCCGTCCGGCGCGACCGGTTCGCGTACCGGCCTGTCCGTCCCGCGCCGACCCGGGTCAGCGCGGGACGGTCGGTCCGCAGACGGCTCAGAGCCTCGAAATCCGGCCGCATCTCCAGGATGAAAAAGATCAGAAGGACGATGGCCAGCGCCCCCGGCGCGACACCGCCGACCGTGGTCCGAGTCGCCAGATTGATCAGCCGGGTGACCCAGCTGACACCCTGGTGCACGGCGATCGCCAGCCACCCCGACGTCAGGGCGGCCCCCGCGACCAGGGTGAGGCAGGCCGCGACGCGGGGCAGCCACCGCCGCCACATCAGCACCGCGGCGAGCAGCAGAGGAACCGCGGCGGTGACCGCCCGCGGGTCCGGTAGACCCACGTCGGCGGCCGTCACCGGCGCGAACGCGATGAACACGACAAACCTCCCGCATGAGAACGTGAAGAACTGAAGAAGCGCAGGAAGAGAAGGAGGAAGGAAAGGCGGTGCCGGTCAGGCGCCAGTGAAACTGGCGACGGACGCAGTGATCGCGTTGACGTACTGACGGGTCTCCGCGATCGCGGGGATGGCCCCGGAGGTGTCAACCGCGCCGGGCCCGGCGTTGTACGCCGCAAGAGCGAGATCGGTACGGCCGTGATAGCGGTCAGCCAACGCGCACATCAGCCGACCCTGAGCAGTGATCGCGTCCGCCGGCTCCCACGGGGAGGCAACACCGTTCCCGTCAGCGTCCGTCGCCCAGGACCGCCAGGTACCCGGCATGAACTGGGCGATGCCCTGCGCACCCACCGCCGAACGGGCGTTCGGGTCGAAGCCGGACTCCTGACGCAGCTGCGCGGCAAGCAACGCCGGGGTGATCTGTGGACACAGACTGCCGGCACGCACGATCCACGGCCGGTAGACCGCAGGCACCGGAGCGTCCGGCCCCAACGGGCCACCCCCGCCACCCCCGCCAGGCACCAGACACGCCGCGCCCGCCGCCAGAACCAGCACGGCGGCGGCAATCTTCATATACCGGCGGTGGAGGAACAGCAGGCCGATCACCGCCACCGCGACCAACGCCGCCACCGGCACCCCACCCGGAAGTCCCCCCACCACCGGGACGACAGCCAGCCCAACCCCAGGCAGACCCGCACCGATGGTGATGCCAGGGTCGACACCCGTGCCGCCGCAGCGCCGGCAACCCTGCGGGCCGGGCTCACCGACACACAGGAAGCACTTCACCGGACACCACCCGTCCCGTTACCCCCGCCCAGAGACACCCGGGCACCGATCCTCATCGGGTCACCACCTGTCCGACGACCCCGGCGGCGGCGAGGAGGACCAGGGCTGTTCCGAGGAGACGTAGACCGGTCCGGTTCCAGGCCCATTTGGAGACGACGACATCAGCGATGGCGGTGACCTGACGGTCAGCGGCATCAAGCGCGGTCGGGGTGCGGTCCAAGACGGCGCCCAGCACACCCGCCTCCGCGGCGGCGCGAACATGCCAGCAGTGGTATGCACCGGCCGGGGGTGCGCTGCGGCGGGGGATAGCCGGGCACAGCGCCCGGCCCAACACGGCGATGCCGGCGACAGCGGCACCCACCCCAGCCCACCACAGAGCGGCGACGGGCGGCGGCAGGCCGGCCGGGGGCCAGGAGGTGACAACGAAACCCGCGCCGGCAGCCGCGCCGGCGAGGATGATCCCGACCTGGCTGTCGCAGCGCGCCGCTTCGGCGCGCATCGAGGCAATCAGATCGGTACGGGTGTGCATCCGGGTCGCGGCCGTGGTGTGGGGTGCCTGGTGGGTCACGAGGGGTCTCCTGTCCGTCTCACGGTCCTGCGGGCGGTGGGCTGGGGGGCCGCGGGGTGGCGCATCCGCCGGGGCCGGCGGTGCGGACGCATCGGCGCGCGGGTCGGGATGTCCTCGGCGAACCGGTCGCGGCGGGCCATCACGCGGCCTCCCGCCAGCCGGTGGGACGGGCGGTGAGGGGCAGAACCCCCGCGGCCGCGGGGGTGTCGGCGGTGAGGATCGCGGCGATCTCGGCGTCGAGGGCGGCGAGGTCGGCGGCGATCGCCGGCCACTCCCGCTCGATCGCGGCGAGCTCGGCGCGGGTGGGATCTCGCCAGGTGTCGGCGGACCGGCGGCTCATCGGATGTCCTTGGAGGTCGCGGGGGGTGGAGCCGGCCAGCGGGGTCACCGCCGACCGGCCTCCATAACGGACGGTCACCTGTCGGCCGATGTGTCGAGGTCGGCACACAGGGCGCGGGCGGCCGCGATGACCTCCGGGTCACCCAGGTAGGTGTAGATCTCCACCCGGACACCCGCGACGGTGACCCCGGTGACCTCCAGGATCAGCCGGTCGGGCCCGTCCACGCTGGCGGTAAGAGCGCCGTCGAGGATCGCGGCGACGGCACGGATCCCGGCCAGCTTGGCGGTGTCCAGGTCCGCCTCCGCGGCGGTGCCGGGGGTGACCTGGACCTGGAGAGACAGCGGAAAGCGCGGGGCGTAGGCCGGGGACACCGTCAGGTAGAGGGCGGCGGCATCCCCGACCCGGGACAGCAACTCGATACCGGCCCGGAGCACGGCGATCTGCCGGCCGACAGCGGCCGACACCCCCGGCGTCGGAAGCAGGGTGGTCATGGCCCTCACCGACCCGACATACGGTCGGCGGTGCTGGTGCTGGTGACCTGCGTGCGCACAGTCCGGGCCG
>NZ_CDWWXA010000155.1:0-8232 GCF_977971845.1 Frankia sp. CeCAU1
CCCTCGTTTCCCTATAACCCGGAACTTTCGGTAATTTTGGACGCGGTTCGTGGACCAGCCTTCGGGTAGCCGTCGTCTGCGGTATGAATGCCTTAGCCTCACAGTCGCCCGGGGGCGGGCCCGGGTCTCTGCTCGTCACCTGTATGTCCCCAACATGCACAGGACGGAGAGCTGAAGCGGATGGTCTCGGCGCTGGTCGTGATCTCTCTCGTATTGACCGGACTGGTGGCGGGCACGTTGACGGTCGGCCTGGTCGCCGTACGGCCCGCGATGCATTCACTGCCGCCCACTCCCTACGTAATGGTCAAGCAGGCGTTCGACATCAGCTACCCGCGGATGATGAAGCTGCTGCAGATTACAAATCTGATCGCTACGATCGCCCTGGCGGTCGCGGCCGGCGTCACCGGTGCGACGGCCTGCGCGGTGCTGGCCGGCATCGTGGCGGCCTGCGTCCTCACCAACATCCTGGTTACCGTGCGCGGCGACCTTCCGATCAACAACGCCATGGCCATCTGGCGGCCGGAGTCTCCGCCGGCCGACTGGCGCGAGCAGCGGGCGCGCTGGGACTTCTTCAACAGCATCCGCACGACCGCCGCGGTGATTGCGCTGGTTCTGCTGGCCCTGGCCGCGACCACCCAGTACTAACGCGGCTTCGCCCGCCCAGGCCTTCCAGCGGAAGCTACCGGCTTTGAACTTCGGCGAATTCAGCAAGGTTAAGGTCATCTCTTATCGTCCGGTGCACGTCCAGTGCACGTCCAGTGCACGTCCAGTGCACGTCCAGTACAGGAGTATCGATCTCCGTAAGAGGCGGAGAAGGTCGGGGGCAGCAGCTCGTCCGGTCAGCGCATTGGTTGCTCGATGACCAAGGAGAAGTGTCGTTTTACTGGTCGGCGGGGGACCAGCCCTCGGCGAGGGTCTCCATCTGGGCGAGGACTGAGGTCGATCGCCGCCTTCGGGTAGCTCCAGCGGGATGTGTGCCGGTTCAGAGCAGCGCGTGCTCGGCGGTCGCCAGGAGCCTGGCCGCGACCTCGTCGACCGGCAGCCTGCGGCCGGTGTAGAGCAGGTCGAACGCGTCGAAGCTGGTAAGCAGCCAGAGGACGTCGACCGCGGCGGCCACCGGCACGCGCAGGAGGCCGTGGGCGGCCAGGCGTTCGGCGAGATGTTCCATCCCGCCGAGACGGTCCTGCTCGGCCCGTTGCAGTGCGCCATCGAGCGCCTGTTCCATCGAGCGCAGGGCCCACAGGGCGTCGCGCTGCCCGGCGTACACCCGCACGCTTGCGGTGATCCCGCCGCGCAGGTGAACGAGTGGGTCCGGATCCTGCACGGCCCGCACCAGGTCCGCGAAACCGCCCCGGTCGAGCACGTCCTGGGTGAGGGCGTCGAACAGCCCCGCTCGGGAGCCGAACACCAGGTAGACCGTCGACCGGGCCACGCCCGCCTGCCGCGCGACCGCCTCCACGCTCGCGAGCCGGGGCAGCTGTTCGTACATCGCGTCGAGGATCCGGCGGCGGGTCTGGTCCGCACCAGCCGTGCGCAGCCGTTGCTCGTAGCGACGGGGAGACATGACTGCACCCTACGTGCGATGGACAGACTGTCTTCGAGACGAAGACAAGCCGTCTGTCAACCGTGGTGAACCGGACGGTCGGGGCCGCCCGGTGGGAAGCGAGAATCACGGTGGGGAGCGGCTGCTTCGAACAAGTTCGAACAAGAGGGATAGCGAACAAGAACAAGAGGGATGGCGAACAAGAGGGATGGCGACAGTGAGCGGAACCGCGACGAGCACCCCGTCACCGTGCGGTTCCCGTCACCGGGCGCCCGTGCCGCTCCGGCCGAGAACGAGGTCGATCCACTCGGCCACGTGGCGTGCTATGACAGCGGGTTCCTTCATCCAGTCGAAGTGACCGAGGTGGGTGGATCCACTCGTGCGGTCCAGGTGGACGCGATGGACCTCCGAGCCCGTCAACCGCCTGGTGAAATAGTCGACCGCCCGGCGCGGCGCGAGATGGTCGGCGTCCAGGGAGATGGCCAGTACCGGCAGGGTCACCGCGCCGAGAAGACCGAGGAGGTCGGGCTCCGAGCTGGCCAGCCGGTAACGGCCGGTGCGGGCACTTCTGGCCCAGTCCAGCATCAGCGCCCTGGGCTGCCGCCCGCCGAAGCCGAACCGGTGCCCGGGCCAGTAGCCCAGCAGCTGCGACACCCCCGCGACGAACGTGGAACCGCCCAGGACCCACGCTGAACGAAGGGGCCTGAAGACGCGCCAGTACGAGGTGCCCGCGCCGATGACGGCCAGGCCGCTCAGCCCGCCGCTGTCGGGGGCCTCCCGCGCGGCACGCAGGATCGAGAGTTGTCCGCCGAGACTGTGACCCACGACGAACAGCGGCGCCCCGGGGAATCGTTCCCGCGTCGCCGCCGTGATCGTCGGCAGGTCGTCCTCGACACCCTCCTGGTAGCTGCCCCGGCTGCCGGCCGAGCGCTGGAGCGCCGCGGCTCCGTGGCGATGCCAGCGCAGATCGGTTGTCACGACCGAGTACCCCAGCGACCGCAGTGCCTCGGCGAAGGGGGTGTAGTACTTTGTTCGAACCCCCATCGCCGGAAGCAGGAGAATCACCGGCGCGGACTCGTCGGCCTGCGGAAGAACACGCAGGCAAAATCGCGTCCCGGCAGTGGTGGCGACCTCGAGTTCCGTCTCGCTTTCCGCCGCGGGTTCGGTCTCACCGGCGGCTGCCGACGGGGGAGGAACAAGAGCATCTGCGGACACGTGCCGCTCCTTCCATCCGGATCGCCGATCGTCTGATCGGTATTTCCGACAGCGGGTCCGATAAAGGTTGGTGAGCGCAGCCGGAAAGCCGGGCACGATGGTGAGCGTAGTAACGTCCGTGGACTTCTGAAGTCGCGGAGAGCGCCCGGGCCGGGATGCCCGGCCCGGGCGAGGGAGAGCCGCGGTTACGGGCTTTACCTGCGGGCAGGGCCCTCCTGCTGCCGGTGGCGCCTTGCCTGCAGGTGTCTTGCCTGCAGGCGTCTTGTCAGGAGGCGTCTTGTCAGGAGGCGTCGAACCAGGCGCGGTAGTCGAACTCCGCCTTGGCGACGAGGGCGCCGGCGTCGTCGTAGAGCAGCGAGCCCCCGCGGATCTCGAAGCGTTCTTCGGCGGTCCGCTCCGCTGCCGGGTGCGCCACCTCGATGTCCACCGAACCGTGGGCCCGGATCCGACCGACCGCCGGCCGCAGGTACATGATCCGGCAGTCGCGCAGCACGAAGCTGCGGAGGCTGAAGATCCTCGGTGCCAGGGCACCCGAGAACGCCGCGGCTCCGGAGACCTCGGCGGCGAGGAACTGCGCCGCCGCATGCACGGTGCCCATGTGGTTCTGGAGGTCGGGTCGGTTGGGGAGCTCCGCCACGCCGCCGTCCCGGCGCAGCTCGACGACCCGCACCCCGGTCAGGTTGCAGAACGGCACCATCGTGTCGATGACGGAACGGAGTTGTTCGAGATTTGGTGGCGCGTCACCGTTCGCCTGAAAGTGCGCCTCGCGAACCATCTCCAGTGGGGATCGTATCTCCGACTGAGCAGACATGTTACTGAGCATCCGCTGGACAGGTTTCTTCGGGATGAATTCGAGGCGACTTTACGAACCCTTTGCCATTGGTGATTCCTATCGTGCGATTACATCACCTTGTGACGCCTTGCAGGTATATAGGGGGGCCTAGGAGGATGCCCAGGAGGATAACGACAACACATCCGCCGGGGACCCGTCGTGCCAGTGTAACGATCGGTTGACCGGCATACTTCAGGGAGTCTCCGACCATGTACGACGTGATTGTCGTGGGAGCGCGCTGCGCCGGCTCACCTGTGGCGATGTTGCTTGCCCGGCGCGGTCACCGGGTGCTGCTCGTCGACCGCGTGTCCTTTCCCAGCGACACGATCTCCACCCACTATCTTCAGCAGGCCGCACTGCTCCGTCTGCGGGAGTGGGGGCTGCTCGACGCACTCACGGCCACCAACTGCCGGCCGATCACCGACATGACGGTGTCCCACCTCGGTGTGGTCATCCGCGGGTTCGCCGATCCGGTCGACGGGCTGGCGTTCTCGATGGCGCCGCGCCGCATCGTGCTGGACAAGCTCCTGTTCGACGGCGCGGTCGCGGCGGGTGTCGAAGTCCGGGAGGGCTTCTCGGTCCGCGATCTGATCCGTCACGACGACGGCACGGTCGCGGGGATCGTGGGCCGGGACGCCACGGGAGCCGTCGTCGAGGAGCGGGCCACTCTCGTCGTGGGCGCCGACGGCCGCAACTCCGTCGTGGCCGACCTGCTGGGAGCCGACTTCTACAAGGTCGTGCCGGCGGCCAGCTTCATCTACTACTCCTATTTCAGTGGGCTGGACTGGCAGTTCCACAGCCGGTTCGGTGACCACGAGCAGTGCGCCGGCTGGCCCACCCATGACGGGCTCACCCTCGTCACCGCGATGCGCAACCTCGAGGATTTCGAGGAGTTCCGCGCCGATATCGACGGGAGCCTGCGCCGGACCTTCCGCAGCGTCGCCCCCGAGCTCGCCGAGGATCTCGACAGCCATGGCGTCCAGGAGGACCGTTACTACGGAATCCGTTATCCGGACAACTACTACCGCACGTCCTATGGTCCGGGTTGGGCGCTGACCGGAGACGCTGGTTACCACAAGGACCCGGTGACTGGTCTGGGCATCACCGACGCCTTCCGCTGCGCGGACCTGTTGACCGAGCACGTGGACCAGGCGCTGCGTGGCTACCGGCCCATGGACGAGGCCCTCGCCGAGTATCAGCGGTTGCGCGACGAGGAATCGGCCGGTGCGTTCAATTTCACCACGACGCTGGGCGAGCTGAACTTCCCGCCGCACCTCGTGGCGCTGTGGCGGGCCTTGCCGAACAACGAGACGGCGCGGGCGCAGTTCTTCGGAATGATCGCGGGTGTCGTGCCGTCGTCGGTCTTTCTCGCGCCGGAGAACGTCGAGTCCATCATGTTGGCCGCGGCGGCCGTGTGATGGACAGTCGACCGATCATCGGCGGTCCGGCGCCGTCGCCGATGCTCACCGTGGTCGGCGACAGCTTCGCCGAGGGCCGCGGTGACCCGGCTCCCGACGGCGCCTGGATCGGCTGGGCGCCCAGAATGGCCGCGGCTCTGGGTATTCCGCGCAGTCGGGTTCTCAACCTGGGGCGGAACGGCGCGACGACGCAGGATGTCATCGACACGCAACTCGACGTCGCCGCCTCCGCCCCGGCGGCCCTCGTCGGGATCGCGGCGGGCAGCAACGACCTGCTCGCGGACTACTCGCAGGCCAGGTTCGAAAAAAACTTCACCCACCTGGTCGCGACTCTCGCGGTTCCGGGAACCACCGCGTTCACCTTCACCTTTCCGGACCTCACCACCAGGCTCTCGGCGCCGCCGGCGATCCTGGACGTGCTCCGCTCCAGGATCGAGCGGGCGAACGACCATGTCCGCTCGACCGCGGCGAACCACGGAATTCTCCTCGTCGATTTCGATCACGTCGACCGCGCCCACGACTCTCAACTGTGGAACCCCGGTGACTATCATCCCAACGCGGCCGGATACGAATTCGTCGCCGGTCTCCTCGCGGATCTTGTGCGCGAAGCCCTGTCGCGCCCGGCTCCCCGGATTCCGGTTCCGGTTTCGGTTCCGTCCTGACCCTGCTCGGTTGACCGGCCTTTCGACGTATTCTGACCCGACGTCGAGTGGATCGGGAGTGAGGCATCTCACGACGCACCGTCGCGGCGATTGCCTCGGCCGATCGAGTGTTCGGCAGGTTGTTCTTGCGGAACAACAGGACGTCGATGACACTGGTTCCAGGATGCCCGCGCGGATCGGATAAAAGTAAACTGTCGCCAGGCCTCGCGGTTCGCTGTCACGGCCACGAAGACCTGCGGCAGTGCTTCGGGACAACGTTGTCCCGGGACAACCCGCCGGCCGTCTGGCTCTCCGGCGGACCGGCCGGTCCGCTCCGGTGCACCGGTTCCCAATACCTCACACCTGAATACCTCACACCTGAATACCTCCGCCGGATACATCACGCCCGACATATCAGGGCACCACATATCAGGGCACCACGCCCGACATATCAGGGTCCCGCCGCACGCGGTGGTGACCTGCCGGCCAGTAAAGGGGAGAAGCACGTGGACGAGTCCGACCGCCCTGACGACCGACGACTCGCGAACAACCCGATCGCGATCGTCGGGCTAGCCGGACTGTTCCCGATGGCGCGCGACGTGCGGGAGTACTGGAGCAACGTTATCGACGCCGTCGACTGCGTCACCGAGGTGCCGTCGACGCACTGGCGCCCGGCAGATTACTACGACCCGGATGCGACGGTGCCCGACCGTACCTACGCGCGCCGGGGCGGCTTCCTCCCCGAGGTCGCGTTCAGCCCGGTGGAGTTCGGCTTTCCGCCCAACCTGCTGGACGTGACCGCGGTCGTGCAGCTGCTCAGCCTGATCGTCGCGCGGGATGTGCTCGTCGACGCGGGCGCACCGGGATCGGCGTGGTACGACTCCGAGCGTACCGGGGTCATCCTGGGCATGGCCGGCCCCACCACGATGGCCCACCCGCTGGCGGCCCGGCTGGAGACGCCGGTCCTGCGCGAGGTCGTGCGCGCCGCGGGACTCGACGAGGCCGAAACCGCCGCGGTCTTGGAGGCCTTCTCGCTCGCGTTCCCGCCGTGGGAGGAGAACTCGTTCCCCGGGCTGCTCGGCAACGTCGTCTCCGGCCGGATCACCAACCGGCTCGACCTCGGAGGCACGAACTACACGGTCGACTCCGCGTGCGCGAGTGGGCTCACGGCCGTCCGCGGGGCCATCGCCGAACTCATCGACCACCGTGCCGATCTCATGATCACCGGTGGTTGTGACACCGAGAACTCGATCTTCAGTTACATGTGCTTCTCGAAGACGCAGGCGCTGTCCAAGTCCGACCACATCCAGCCGTTCGCCGCCGGCGCCGACGGCACCCTGGTCGGCGAGGGCATCGGGATGCTGGCGCTCAAGCGGCTGGCCGACGCCGAGCGCGACGGGGACCGGATCTACGCGGTCATCCGGGGTCTCGGGTCGTCCAGCGACGGTCGGTTCAAGAGCGTCTACGCGCCGCGCGCGGAGGGCCAGGTCCGCGCGCTGCGCCGGGCCTACGCGGACGCCGGGGTGAGCCCGGCGTCCGTCGAGCTGTTCGAGGCGCACGCCACCGGTACCGCCGTCGGTGACGCCACCGAGCTGTCCGCGCTCGGGGCCGTCCTGGCCGAGGCCGGGGCACGCCCGGGCCGGGCGGCGATCGGCAGTGTGAAGTCGCAGATCGGGCACACCAAGGGCGCTGCCGGCGCGGCCAGTCTGATCAAGCTGTCGCTGTCGCTGTACAACCGGGTGCTGCCGCCCACGATCAACGTCCGCGAACCGAATCCGGCGCTCGCCCAGGAGGGCTCGCCCTTCTACCTCAGCACCCGCACCCGGCCCTGGGTGCTCGACCCGGACGTGGGGCGGCGCCGGGCGGCCGCCTCCGCCATGGGGTTCGGCGGTACCAACTTCCACGTCGTCCTGGAGGAGACCCCCGACACGGCACGCCCGGACGCCGATAAGCGTGCCGCCCGGGCGACGCACCGTGCCGTCCGCGCCCACCTGTGGCATGCCGCGACGCCCGCGGAGCTCCTTGACCTGGTGCGCGGGCAGGCCGAACCGAACGGTGACACGGGCATCCCGGGCAGCGCCGCGCGGGTCGGGTTCGTCGCGCGCACCGGCGCCGAGGCGGAGCGCCTGCGCGCGATCGCGATCGAGCAGCTCGCGGCGCGGGCCGACGCCGCCGAATGGTCGCATCCCGCCGGGGTGCACTACCGCCGGCAGGCGGCCGAGCAGCCCCGCGTCGGCGTCGTCTTCGCCGGCCAGGGCAGCCAGTACGTCGACATGGGGCTCACCGCAGCCGTCGAGATCCCGCCGGTGCGGGAGGCCTTCGACGCGGCGAACGCCACCTTCGCCGGGGCCGAGCTCACGCTCGCCCGCGCGGTGTTCCCGCCGCCGAGCTTCGACCCGGGCGACCGTGCCGACCACGAGATGAACCTGACGCGCACCGAGTACGCGCAGCCCGCGATCGGTGCGCTCTCCGTCGGCCAGTTCCGGTTCCTGCGGGAGCTGGGACTGCGCCCGGTGAGCCTGCTCGGCCACAGCTTCGGGGAGCTGACCGCCCTGTGGGCCGCCGGTTCCCTCGCCGACGCCG
>NZ_CDWWXA010000155.1:8561-10134 GCF_977971845.1 Frankia sp. CeCAU1
CGAACCCGGCTTCGACCCCGGCACCATGGCCGCCGTCCGCGCCGACCGCGACGCGGTCGCCGAGCTGCTGACCGCGCACCCGGACGCGGTCGTGTGTAACCACAACGCCCCCGACCAGGTCGTCGTTGGTGGTCCGACGCCCGCCGTCGAGGAGTTCGTCGCCGCCGCCACCGCGAACGGGCTCGACGCCCGGCGCATCTCCGTGGCTGCGGCGTTCCACACCTCGCTCGTCGGGCACGCGGTGGACGACTTCGCCGCCGCGGTGGACGTCACCGAAATCGGATCGCCGGCCGTGCCGGTGCACGCCAACACCGCCGGCGCCCGGTACGGCGACGACCCCGCCGAGAACCGCCGGGTCCTCACCCGGCAGCTGGGCAACCCCGTCGAGTTCGTCGCCGGGCTGCAGGCCCTGCACGCGGACGGCGCGACGGTGGTTGTCGAGATCGGGCCGAGCCAGGTGCTGACCGGTCTGGTCCGGCGCACCCTCGGCGACGATGTCGTGGCGATCCCCACCGACGCCGGTCGCGACGGCGACGGCGCGGTGGCTCTGATGACCGCGGCCGTGCGCCTCACGGTGCTCGGCGTCGAGCTCAGCGGGCTCAACCGCTATACGGCCCCGCTGCCGCAGCAGGTGCAGCCGACCGGGATGACGGTTGCGCTGACCGGGGCGGACTACGTCTCGGAGCCTCGCCGTCGCGCCTACACCGACGCGCTGGTCACGCTCGCGGCCGCCGCGGCCGTCCGGCCGCGGGAGTCGGCCGCCGCGGCGCTCGAAAACGTCCCGACCGCCACCGAGCGGCGCGTTCCCGAAGCGGCACCGGCGCCCACCCGGCCAGTACCCACCCAGCCGGCACCGGCGCCCACCCGGGCGGTACCCGTCCCGACGGCCATCGCTCCGGTAGCGCCTGCTCCGGTAGCGCCTGCTCCGGTAGCGCCTGCTCCGGCGGCAGCCACCCTGGCGGCCCCGGCCCCGAGCGCCGGTGAGGTCGCCGGCATCAGCGAGGTCGCCCGCGACCATCTGGCCCTGCACTCCCAGTTCCTCGACACCCAGCTCCGGGTCGCCGAGGGCCTCGTGCAGGTCCTTCGCGCGGCCCCCGCGGACAATGGGGCGGGTCAGGAGATCCGGGCCGCTGCCGACGCTGTGACCCGGCAGAGCCTGGCCGTGGGTGAGGCCCATATCCGGGTCAACGAGATCCTGGCGTCCCTGACCGACCTGGAGTACGGCAACGGCGTCGGCGGCCAGGGCAACGGCGTCGGCGGCCACGGCGCCGGCGGGCTCGCGGCCGGCGGGGCGCCGGGCGGCGCGCTCACCACCGGTACGGAACCGACGGACCTGTACGGACGGGGAACGGCGGGCGATCTGCGCACGCCGGGAATCCCGGCGCCCGGGCTGCCGGCCGTCCCGCTTCCGATCCCCGGCACCGGGAACAGTAACGGGCGTCCGGCGGGTGCGATCGCGGCTGCCCCGCCCGTGCCTCCGGTGACCGTCCCATCCGCGGCCCCGGCGACCGTGGGGTCGCAGCCGGCCACCGCTGGGATTGCCCAGCCGGCGACGGCCGAGCCGCCGGCGGGC
>NZ_CDWWXA010000156.1:0-9575 GCF_977971845.1 Frankia sp. CeCAU1
GGGGACAGCTGACTGCGAGGAGGACGCCCCGGCACGACGAACCCCAGGCCGACGAGCGGCCCCGTCTGCACCGGAGCGCCCTCGAAGGGTGATGATGGACCTCTGTACCTTTAAATGCAACTGCATCTGTAGCCTTGCTTATGGTGGATGTGAGAGGCCAGCGAACCGGACCCAGACGCTGGCAGACTGCGATCAGATGTCGGGCGTCCGGTGGCGGAGGAAGCGTGGCGAAGTCATCAGCAGGGCCGACGGTGCGCAGCCGTCGGCTCGGGGTAGAGCTGCGCAGGTTGCGGGAGGCGGCCGGCCTGACCGCCGAGGAGGCGGGACAGGCCATCCGTGCGTCTGATGCCAAGATCAGTCGGATCGAGAACGGGCGGGTCGCCGTCCGCGCCGTCGATGTGGCCGATCTCCTGGCCGTCTACGGCGTACAGGACACCGAGCAGCGGGAGGCGATCCTCACGCTTGCCAAGGAGACACGTCGGCAAGGCTGGTGGCGCAGCTTCAGTGACGTCGTCCCGCGCTGGATGGAGGTCTACATCGGCCTGGAAGCCGACGCCTCGTCGATCAACACCTACCAGTCCTCACTCGTGGAAGGACTGCTCCAGACACCGGAGTACGCCGCCGCCGTGATCCGCTCGACGTGGCCGGAGTTGCCCGACGAGGAGGTACACCGCCGCGTGACTCTGCGAACAAGCCGCCAGGAACGCCTTCTCAACGGGCCGCAGCCACCGCG
Organism: Frankia sp. CeCAU1; assembly: GCF_977971845.1. Classification (NCBI taxonomy): domain Bacteria; kingdom Bacillati; phylum Actinomycetota; class Actinomycetes; order Frankiales; family Frankiaceae; genus Frankia; species Frankia sp. CeCAU1. Next base: position 734 of record NZ_CDWWXA010000156.1, read on the forward strand.
GCTGTGGGTCGTGCTCGACGAAGCCGCGCTCCGCCGGCCGATCGGCGGGCGCGACGTGCTGAACGCCCAGCTCAGGCACCTGGTGGACACCGGAGCCCAACCGAGCGTCACGATCCAGGTGCTACCGTTCGACGTCGGCGGGCATGCCGCACTCGGAACCTCCTTCACGCATCTGGGGTTCCCGGACCCTGATGATCCAGAAGTCGTCTACGTGGAGGTCTTGACGGGCAGCCTGTACGTGGAGAAGCCCGACGAGGTGCGGCAATATAGAGACAAGCTCGACCATCTACGAGCCCTTGCGCTCAACCCCAGCGCATCCGCCGAGATGATCGCGAGCTTGTCGAGGGAGCAGTCATGACCAGCAAGATCGAGTTTGACCGGGACGGCCTCTCCTGGCAGTTGTCCAGTTACACCAACGGTAGTGGCGCGTGCGTGGAGGTCGCCTCCCTGCCCGAGGGCGGACGCGCGGTCCGGGACTCCAAGGACCGCGGCGGCCCGATCCTCGTCTTCACCGCGGCCGAGTGGACCGCGTTCGTCGCGGGAGTGCGTGACGGCGAGTTCGACTCCTGATGTAGGTTCTCGAAAGATCTGCCGGCTTCATCAGATGAGATGACGCCTACTGGAGCGTCGAGCGGTGGTCCTCTGGCGGACTAAGGAAGATCGGTGGCATGGCGACCGGCCTTGGACAGCGGACCCGCTGGATGCGGGTGCGGTACCGCGTCGACGACGGCGCGGTTGTCGACACGACGACGGGCCGGCTGACCGTGGACGAAGTCGTCGATGGACTACCGATCCGCGAGTCTGTTGGCGGAAGGGCCAGTGGCACTACTCGGGCTTCGCTGGAACTGGTCGTCGACCGTCGAGCGGCTGGTGGCCTACGATGGGACGGCGCCGCGCCGACGCTGGCTCGACGGTTACTGCAGCGCCAGCGGGCCCCTGTCTGGAGAGGACGCAAGCGTCCAAAAGGCGTTGGGGCTACAGCAGCTCGTACAGCGACCCATGCTTGCTCGTCATGGTGGCCTCGACGGATTCGGCCAAGGCCGAGTCGCGGACGAGGACGCCGAACTCGATGTTGAGGTGCTCGGCGGAGTAGCTGAAGTTCGCGCTGGTGAGTAGAAGCAGCTCGTGGTCGATCACGATGAACTTCGCGTGACTGACTACACGCTTTCCATTCGGCAGCTCGGCGGAGCGGTAGACGGTCGCCCGCGGGAGTTGTGCCTTCACCCCGGCAGCGTCGGCGATGTTGCCGTCGACGTATACGGTGACCACGACACCAGGCTGTTCGGACGCTTCCCTGAGCACGGTCCACATCCGCGACGAATCCTGGAAGTTGTACGTCGCCGCGGTCACCGATTGACGGGCAGCGCGCACGACGCGGGCGAACTCGCTCGTGAGGTGGCCGATGTTCGCTTCGTTGCCAGGCATGGTCCACACTGGCGTGAGTTCGCGGAGTACTGCCTTCGCGCCAGCGATGGCGCGCAGCACACCCACGGCGCGCTCCCGGTCGGTATGCCCGAGCCCCGCCGCGGCGAGCAACTGCTTGGCGGTGTCCCTGCGTCCTGCGGCGATCTCGCTGAGCGCCCGTATGGTGTGCTGACCAGTGTCGAACTGCACGGCAAGCCGCTCCGCCTCGGTGGCGGTGAGGTAGCTGCCCAGTTCGGCGAACGGGTCAGGTCGCATGGATCTTGCCGAAGAATCCGGGCACGGTCGGGCCGTTCGAGGTAGGGAGGTCGAGCAGAAGCCGTCGGTCGAGGAACCGGTTGGCCTTCTCGCACGAGGTCTCGGAAGCGAAGCAGCACGTGTGGCAGGCGGCCCCATGAAGGAAGTCCTCCGGGTCGGACGGGGTACGCGTCGCGCAGACCGGGTCCGACGAGCAGCGCGCGGCGCGGCGCAGGGCCGAGAGCACGATTCCCTGGAGCCGGGCGTGCTCGGAGAGCGCCACGAGCCCGCCGAGGGTGCCTTCGCTGTCGGAAGCAGTTGTGCAGATGAGCAGGCCTGCCGCTGCCTCGCGCTGTGGGGTCTCATCCCAGGCGTAGATGCGCTCGGTAAGGCTGGCGGCTCCGTACCCGGAGTACATCGCCATCTCCCGGATGAGGATGTGCGAGAGCGTGTGCGCGAGCCAGTACCGCGGTCCGGGCAGGCGGGTGTCAGGGTCCACGATCTTGGCGGTCTCGGAGAACCGCCGGGCGAAGTTGCGCCGGTGTGCCTGCCTGTGCGCTTCCCAGAGCGCGGTGCCCTCAACCGCGCTCTCCCACTGGGCGACGGCGTCGAGGTCGAACTGGAGGAAGATGCCCTCCCCCCGGTCCTCGGTGGCGGGTACCCAGGTCGGTTTCCCGTTGTGGGTGAGGGCGACCAGACGTGAGGCGACGTCGCTGACGCGGTCCATCTCGTCCAGGCGGGTGAAGCCGAGCACGGCGTTGACACGCTTCATCCGGTTCACCCCGACCACCCGGGCGATGTGCGGGTGCAGGTCGGGGCCGCGCTGCATCTCGGTCACCATCAGTCCGGTGTTGTTCTGCTGCTCCGGGAACAGCGCCGGCTTCTGGAGGTAACGCCACTCGGGTATGAGCAGCTCGATCGGGTCCCAGTCCGCGCGCCGCTTCTCGCGTTCTTCCTCGGACTCTGGCGGCGCGAGCACCTCCGCCACGGTGGCGGCAATGTCTGCGTCGGTGAGTCCGGTCACGTCGACATTGCGGGCGCTTGCCAGGGCACGGATGACGGGAATCTGGTCGCCGAACTGCTTTACCTGCTCGATGCCGAGTTCGACGCGCAGCTGGTCGGCGAGGACTTCCTTCTTCTCGGCGTCGGACCGTGGCATGACGATGATGCTCTGCGTCGAGGGGAACCAGAGGTTCGACGCGCCCATCATGATCAGTGCGGGGCGGGCCTGACATCCGGAATAGAAAGCGCCCAGGTGCGGGTGGCGGCCACGGCAAGTCTGCGGGATCTTCTCGCGGCCCTTCGCTCCCATAGCCTCGGCCATCCCCCGGCTCGCGCCGCAGGCCGGGCAGATGATCGTCGATCCGACGCTCTTGCCGACGTTCGCGTCACGCATCTTCAGGTCGGGTGTTTCCGCGCTCGGGCACTTGGCGCCGCGGTGTACCCACAGGGTGTAGGGGAACTCGTCGAGGTGGCCGTTGGTGCAGGTCAGCAGGTGCTGTGCGGGCACAGCTGGGCTGCTCTTACGCCTGCCACGGCCGCCACGGCCGGGGCACGACGTGTGGGTGAACTGGGCCAGGTCCGGCCGGAATGGGTGGGTGTTGGTGTAGGTGAACCGGCTGAGCGGGCCGAGGTAGTCGCACCCCGTGCAACGAAACCATTGCGGGAAGACCCGCGCCGGAAGTCCCAGGTCGGAGCCCTCGGTCGACAGCGATCCCTTCTTCGGCTGCCACGGGAATGGCCTCAACGCCTCCACCTGCGGTCCGAGGTGAAGACGCACGACGTTCAGCAGCCGAGGCTCAAGGATCGTGGGGACGACCTCGCGCCGCTTCCAGATCGGCTCCCAGTCGTCCAGCCCGGCGGGCATCACCGAGAAGCTAGGCAGGTCCATGATCGCGCCGGGTCCGTAGGTGTAGAGCAGCGAGGAGGGGCGCGCGGAGCCGACCTTGGCGCGGTTCTTGACGTTGCCGTCCTCTGCGTCGCCGAGCGGGTCCAAGCGTTCGTTGTTGTCCTGCAGCGCGGCGGTGGCGATGTCGGTCATCACTCGTCCTCCCCGGCGGGCAAGGTCCAGTTGTCGACGCCAGCCGGGGTACGCGCAACCAAGCGCTCCGCCACCGGCGAGACGAGAATGTTGATCTCGGGCTGTACCTCACGCATCGAGTTCGCGATCACGAATGGCGCTTCCGCCGCGCTGCCGACATTGGCCCGGTGGTTCTCGGGGCTGATGATCAATGGCAGGTACTTGTCGCCCTCACCGGTGCGTTCGTAAACGAGTGTCTTGTGGATCTCGGTGGCGTACCCAGCTCGACTCGCCCACCGATCGATGCGGTTGGTCAGCAGGTCGCTCGCGCGCTTGGTCAGATCCTCATCCTGCGATGCGGCCAGGATACGTACCTTGAGCCGGTTGACCAGTGCAGTGATCGCGTCGTGCTGCGGACCGATCCGGCCCGCCTCCCGTTCCGGCGAGACTCCTCCGGCGACCACGGCCTGGGCAACGCGGGCGACGCTGATGAGCAGGCCGTCCAGCCCGCGCTCCAGCGAGGTCGGCGAGAACGGCGTGACCGACAGCGCCTCCACCTGCCTGTAGAACGTGTCGTGATAGTGCTGAAACTGCTCGAAATGCGCCAGATCGCGAGGCCGGGCCCAGTTGCCCAGCGCCACGACAAGCCCTGGCCGGGCGGCGTCACGGCCGACCCGGGAGGAGGCCTGGATGTACTCGGCGGTGTTCTTCGGCTGGCCGACCACCAGCATCAGGCCGAGGCGCTGCACGTCCACGCCGACTTGGAGCATCGAGGTCGCCAGGACGACGTCGAACGGCGCCTCGCCGTCGCGCGACGCGGGCCGCTGGCCTGCGCGGCTCGCGGCGATGCGGGCTTGGAACGCGCCGATGCTATCGTAGCCAGGGTCGAACCCGAGCCCGAGCCGGTCGAGGGTCTTGCCGATGTCAGCGCCGGAGATGCGCGACGTCAACTCGGCCACGTTCAGGCTCCCAAACGCGGTGCCGTACCGCCGAGGGAAGCCTGAGTCCTGCCGCGGGTTGCCGACGCGTGTGCTGACGTCGTCGTCCACGTACCGGCGCATGCCCGCCAGCTCCCTGGTGGCATTGAAGTAGCCCACCAGGGTCATGTACGGGTCGGCCTCAATGCCGGCGCGCTCGAAGAGCAGCTGCCCGGCCAGCAGCAGCACCTCCGCGACCCGGATCTCCGCACTCGACAGGCGCACACCCTGCGCGCTCACCCCGACGTATCGGCGCCCGGGGTTCTCGGCCGAGACCGGCACCTCGCGGGAGAAGAACGTGTCGGCCACGTTCAGCACCTGCGGGGGGAAGATCTCGACCTGCCGCCCGTACAGGGCCCGCACCTGCTCACCGGCGTTACGCACGGTCGCCGTCGACGCGACGATGAGCGGCCTGACCGGCCTGCCGGCCGGGTTCTCCCAGGAGCACAACGTCTCGACGGCGACCTCGAAGAGCCCGACCGCCGTACCAAGCGCCCCGGTGATGAGATGCAGCTCGTCCTGAATGATCAGGTCCGGCGGGCGCAGCCGGCCAACGGGTACTACTGCCGCAGCGGCGTGGCTACCGGTCTTCGGATGTGAGCTGACCGTGCAGCCGGCGTAGTCGGGGTGCACATACCCGTGCCGCCCGCACCGTTTGCTGACGTACCCGAACAACGACGCCGCTTCGCCCTCGCGGGCAAGCCGCGCGAACTTGTCGACGGTAGCGATGACGAAAGCCGGAGTCAGCCGGTAGATCTCCTCGTCCACCGTGAGCACCGGGAGTCCCTCGGGCACGCCGCCGCCCTTGGCGAACGGGCAGCGCCCCAGCTCGTCGCCGCAGTGAACGAACACACGCCGCGTGGTGGGGTCGCCCTTCACATGCGCCGAGGTGATCTCGGCGCCGCACCACGGGCACCGCTGAATCTGGAGCACGGTCAGGCGGTGCGACGCGCCGTCGTTGACCTTCTTGAGCTGCTCCTCAGCCTCTTCGTACCGCTTGGGGCTCACGTCCGTACCCACCCACAGTCCGATGCGGAAGGGCTCCGTGCCCCACGTCGCCTCGTCCTCGCGACGGGCTAGCTCGGCCGCGCACACCAGCGCGGTCGCGCGCTGGAACTGCTGGGCGGTGAGCAGCCGCAACGTGTACCGCATCAACACCGAGACGCCGTCGCCGCCGTTCAACGGCCCATCCGTCGACGCGACCACGGCCTGCCGTCGGCGGATCGCGAAGGTGTACGCGGCAAGCCCCAGATATGCCTCGGTCTTGCCACCACCCGTCGGGAAGAACAGCAGCTCGACCCGGGCCTGGTGCTCGGCGCTGCGCAGCGTCGCCGTCGGGTCGGTGAGCACACCGAGCTGCATGAGAATGAACGCGAGCTGGAACGGACGCCACGACGCCACCGGCTTGCCGTTCGCCTCGGCCGCTTCGAGCCGCTGCCGCACCTGGGCGAGCGACAGCGCGGAGTCGGACTTGCGCGCCTCCGCCACCTGCGAGGCGATGCGCTGGTCGCGCATCACCCGGTTCATGAACCAGAAGCACCGCAACGCCGTCACGTTGGAAGCAACAAACTCCAGCCCGGCGGCCAGACGCTGGTGAGCCTGCCGCGCCTCCCACAGCACGATCTCCGCCGTCTCACGCAGGTGCGGCGGCAGCGTATGAGCCGTAGCCTCTTGGCGGTCGAGCCAGGCACCGTAGCCGGACACGAGCGGCACCAGCCCGGACCGCAGTTCCTCGGGCGCAATCTCCGAGAGCGACTTCATCGACAGCGTCGCGCCCTCGACCTCACCGGCCCGCGTCTGCGGCGTCTCGGCGACCGGCAGCCAGACAGTCGACACCTCGGCCGCCCGCCGCGCACCCTTACGCGTCACCCAGTCAGCCGAGCAGGTGCGCCCGATCGCGAACTCCAGCCGGTCCCGGTACTGCAGATCGAGGCGGCGCACCTCCTCGTCATGCTCCGGCCACTCGTGCTCCAGCACATCACGCACCGGCAGAAACACCTCGGCCCCGCAGGCGTCCACGCGCAGCTTGGTCTGGAACATCCACATGTTCAACGGGATTGGCAGCGGCGTCTCCCGGTCATTACACAGCGCGATCTCCACCAGCACCCGGCCGTACTCGGGGTCGTCGTAACGGTCAATGCGCAGGCAGATCGCATCGCGAAGAACGACCGTTGCCGTATGCCCTGGCAGCAGGTCCGCCAGCACGACCGTTCGTGACTCCTCGACCGGGATTCGCTGGTAGTGGCGAACGGGGCGCCCAGCCTTCGTGACCTTGTCCGTCACGACCGCCTCGTACGTCCCCCAAGACGCCGTCACCGTGAACGAGGGAAGATCGGTGGGCACCTGGAAACGTAACCCCATCGACGCAGGGATCATCAGCCCCTGCTTCGGGGCGCGGTCCTCGGCGTCATCGTCTTCCGCATCCGCGTCACCATCGTCCGCGGCCACCGTCGGGACACCCCGTGCCTTGGCTGCGCCACCGTCGCCGTCAAGCCGCACCTCGGTCAGGTCGTCGGCGTCCTCCTGATCGAGCGCGGACGCCGACGTGCTCGTCAGCTTGACCGGAGCGATGTGACCAAGGAGGTACAGCTGACGCGGGGGGAACGGTAGAACCTCGTCGGGCCCGTGAATCGGACCGAGCAATTCCCGCTCCAGGATGTCGACGAGGTTCTCCCGCACCGCGTACGGCGAGCCGTCCAGGTCGTAGTTCAGTTCGTAGGACGCCCGCGATCCTGCCGCCTCAGTGGTTCCCTCCGTCACGGGTCAGAAGTCTGCCATAGCGGTCCGATCTTGATCGCGGTGTCGGACTGGGAGCGGGAAAGGTCCTGAGTACCTCGGCGTGTGCGTCAGCCACGTTTCGAGCTACCAGCAGGTCAGCCTGCTGACCGACGCCAGCGGGGCGCCACCTGAGCAGAACTCGCTCGTCGTCGAAGTAGCGCCCGACGACGCCACGACGGATGCGCAGGCTCTCCAACTGCGTCAGGAAGACGGTGCGCCGGGCCGACACGTCAGCACCGGCGGCAGCCCAGCTGTCCTCCACGGTCGCCTCGCCGAGCAGCTCGCCGCCCCGCTCTGCGAGAAGACGCCGCACGAGATAGGGGTCAAGCGAGGTACGGCCGATCACCTGCCTGCACCGCGGGCAGTAGAGCACGGGGCGCTTCTGGTTCGTCCCACGGCACAGGTACACCTCGCACTCGTCACAGCGCGCGACGCGCGACAGGAACGGGCTCGTCGCCTGCCGGTCGCCTCGCTTGCGGGCCTGCGGGCTGGTGCGCGAGTCAAGCATGCGCTGCAACGCTGCGAACTCCTCGACGGCGATCACAGCCAACGACTCGTTGACAGCCGGGCGGCCGTGCTCGTCGCGGAGTACCGCGAAGGGGTCCGCGCGCTTGGCGCTCTTCGCCCTTCCCGGGTTATGCGGCGTCATCCCCGCCAGGACGGGGTTCCGAAGCAATCCGTCGACTGTCTGGCGGTTCCAGGTGGCATCCGTCGCCACTTGCCGCACGGCCTGACGGCGGGGAAGCGGCGCGCCACTGTCGGTCAGCCACGTGGCGATCGCGTTGACGGTGGCACCCTGCAACGCCATGTGGACTGCCTCCGTGAGCCACCGGACGCGCTCGGGGTCCTTGACCAGCACCCGGCCCGGACCAGCCGGGTTCGCGATCGAGCGGTAGCCGTATGGGATACCTCCGCCCGGCCAGCGGCCGTCCTTCAGCAGCTGCGCCCGTGCCGCGCGGACGCGTGCCCGGATGGCCTCCGCCTCCATCTCCCCGAACACGGCGAGCATGACCGCGAACGCGCGGCCTTGCGGGCTGGTCATGTCGATCGGATCCTCGACCGCGACGAGACCCGCACCGCGCTTCTGAAGTGCCTCGTCCGCGTGGAGGAAGTCCAGGACGCGCCGCGCAAGCCGGTCCACCTTCCAGATCACCACGGCATCGAAGCTGTCCGCGGCGAGAAGCGCTGCCCACCCCTTGCGGTTCTCAGGCCGGTTGACGGTCGCGGAGACGCCGTCGTCGATGAACTCACCGACGATCTCCCAGCCGCGCGCATCGGCGTACCTTCGGCAGGACTGCAGCTGCCGAGCGATCGAGACGGACTCTTCTTTGGTGACGCTCAGCCGCGCGTACAGGACACACCGACGAGCCTGGTTGGGCTTCATACCAATCAGTGCAACGGTTTCGGC
>NZ_CDWWXA010000157.1:0-3920 GCF_977971845.1 Frankia sp. CeCAU1
AGCCCACACCGGCCCCCCAGCCCGCGACACCAACCGGCGGCGCCCACAACCATGACCCCCAGATCGGAGCAGACATGACCATCCGCGCTGTCGCCGGAGCGGCCCAACCGTCCATCCCGACCGGCACCAACATCCCGACCGGCACCAACATCCCGACCGGCACCAGCGACGTCGGCCGCGCCGGCTCCCCTGAGGCCCAGCCCGGGTGGGGGCGCGAGCCCTGGCCTGCGGCCATGCACGCGGTACGGCCCGCGGCCGGCGCGGGCGGCCTCCCCACGCATCACGTCCCGGCCGGACGGCTGCTGACCGCGGCCGCGTCCGACCTCGCCGCGCACGACCGACAGTGTGGACCGCTGCCCTGGCGCGGCGGACCCGGGCGGTTACTTCCGGAGATCCACGACTCCGGGCTGACCGGGCGGGGCGGCGCGGCCTTCCCCACCTGGCGGAAATTCGCCGCGAGCGCCGAGGGCACCTGCCTCGACGGCAGCGCGCACCAGGGCAGCGCGCACCGGAACGCCGGGCACCGAGCCGACCGGTACCGCAGCGGCGCGCACCCCGTGGTCGTCGCCAACGCCGCCGAAGGGGAACCCGAGAGCGCCAAGGACGTCATCCTGCTCACCGTGGCGCCCCACCTCGTCCTCGACGGCCTGCAGCTCGCCGCGGAGGCGGTCGGGGCCGATGACGCCTTCGTCTATCTCAAACCCGGGCCGGCGGTCACGGCGGTCCGGCGGGCGCTGGCCCAACGGCGGGCCGCGTGCTGGGACCGATTCACCGTCCAGATCCGGGAGGCGCCGGAGACCTTCATCGCCGGGGAGGCGTCGGCCGTCATCGCAGCCCTGGAGGGAGGTGCGGCCCGGCCGCGCGCGCACTGGCAACCGCTCGCCAAGGCCAGTTTCCACGGCCGTCCGACCCTGGTGCAGAACGCCGAGACACTCGCGCACCTCGCGTTGATCGCCCGGTGGGGAGCCGGCTGGTTCCGCTCGGTCGGGACCGCCGAGGAACCGGGCACGTTCCTGGCCACCGTGACGGGAGCGGTCGCCGCGCCCGGGGTCGTCGAGGCGCCGTTCGGCACCCCACTCGGCACTCTCGCGCAGCTCGCGGGCGGCTTCACCGAGCAGGTCGGGGCCTTCCGGGTCGGCGGTTACAGCGGTGCGTGGCTGCCCGGCGGCCCGGGAGCGACGATCGCGATGTCCCGGGCGGCGCTGGCGCCGTGGGGTGCCGCGCCGGGCAGCGGAGTGGTCGCCGTCCTCCCGGCCCGGGCCTGCGGGCTCGTCGAGACCGCGCGCATCGTCGGGTACCTGGCCGCGCAGAACGCTGGCCAGTGCGGGCCATGCGTCAGCGGGCTGCCCCAGCTTGCGGACGCCGTGGCCGGGATGGCCCGAACGGATGGCGGGTCCGGCGGCCCGGTGCAGGGGGCTGGCGATCCGGGACAGTCCGCCATCCGGGCGCTGCGCCTCGCCGCCCTGGTCGCCGGTCGCGGCGCGTGCCACCACCCGGACGGCGCGGCCCGCCTCGTGCACAGTGCGCTGCGCACGTTCGCCGACGATATCCGGGCGCACGCCGAGGGCCACTGCCTCGGCTCGGCGTGCGCATCCTGACCACACCCATCCCGACCAGGCAACGTCGACGAATCCACGGGGAGACAGATGCCATGAACACCACAGATGCCATGAACACCACAAACGCCGGCGCGGCGGCCGGACCGGCCCGGCTGTGGATCGACTGGACGGCGTGTGACGGCCGCGGCTGGTGTGTCGAGCTGCTACCCGAGCTGCTGACCCGCGATCCAGCGGGTTATCCGCTGGCTCGCGGAACGACCGGACAGTCGACCCGAAAAATCACCGTCTCCACGGAGCTGATCGAGCATGCTCGCCGGGCGGCGGATGCCTGTCCCCGGCTCGCGCTACGCCTGCTCGCCGGCCAGGAACAGGGGTAGCCGGGCCCGGCGGCCGATGTCCGCTGTCTCGCTCGCTACGTTACCGCCGCATTACCACTTTGCTAAAGCCGCGTTACCGCTACCTGCCTGGGTAGCTGGCAGCCGCGAGGGCGAGGATCTCCTCACGGTCCTCGGCGAGCAGGAATCCGGTCGCGATCGCGTCGTCGGTGGCCCGGGTAAAGGCGGCGCGATAGTCCGCGGCGCCGGCGGGGTAACGGGCGGCGAGTGTGGCGGAATCCAGCGGCCGGGTGGAGCCGAAGATGGCGGAGGCGTCGGTGGGGTTCTGCCCCAGGCCGGACAGGACGGCGATGGGAACGTCGACCCAGGGAGTGCGCACGCCACCACGGGCGATGCCGTCCGCGTCACGGAGAAGTACCGTTGGATCCGTCGCGGCGGTTAGCAGGTGGGGCGCGGACGGGGGCGCGACACCATAACGGATCCAGTCGTCCAGCGCGGCAATCGCGGCCTGGGCGACATAGTGCTGCTGCGGTCCACTGTTGATCGCGGCGGTGAACGGGACACCGAAAGGGGCGGCACTGGGCACCAGAAGGCGTACCAGCTCCGCGGCAGGCAGCGCACCGTCGTCCCGGAAACCGGCCTTGAGCGTGTAGGTGTCGACGTGCGCCGCACCGGCGATCTCCCAGAGCCGGAACCGGTCGCTATCGGGTTGGCGGGCGCCCACGGCGCCAAGCACGCCGACGACGTCGGTCTCGCTCTGCACGACCATCACGGGCACCGCGACGTCCGTGCGCAGCCGGACATCCCCGGCCAGGGTCGGGCCGCCCCGACCGTCGAGGGACGCCGTGGTCCCCGGGCGGCCCTGGATCAGGTAACCGTCGAAACCGCCATGGCCACCGCCGGCGGCACGGCTCCTATCGCGGTCACCGCCGTCACCGCCGTCACCGTCCCGCGCCGCGATGGTGTTTACATAGGTCACCAGAAAGAACGCCGCCTGGGATGCGCCCACGGCGATCATCCGCGCCGGACGAAGGTGATCGAGAAGACCGCGACGCACGGTTTCCCCGGCCTGACGGAATATGTCGAAGCTGTACGCGTCACCGGGATGGGACAGAATCGCGTAACGGATGGGATCGGCGCTCTTAAGCGACGGCACGATCGGCCACCAACCGGTGCCGCGTTGCTCCCCGGCACCATCTTCGCCCGCAATACCGCCGTCCGCAACGGCCCTCGCTTCGACACCGGCCCCTTCGGCGGTGTCGATCCCATCGATGCCGATGCGTTGCGCCGACACCCCCACCCAGGCGAAACCGGCGCGGAGCAGATGCCGATGCGTCGTGAGCCATGCGGCGGCGGCGTCCATTCCGGCAGAGACGTTCAACCATTCCACGACGGCCGTGCCGTTGAAAGCGGTCGGGTCGGCAGGCCGGTAGACGATGAGACGGGTCCGAAATGGCGCCTGACCGGCGACCACCACGTCCCATCTGCCATCAGAGGTGATCGGACCCGTCGCGGCATAGGAGTCGGCGGTTCCGCTCACGAAGAACTCCTCCGCCAGATAGCCGATGGAGGCCAGATCGAAAGACGTCGAGATCAGGCTCGCCTGGCCGGCGATCGGCCCGTCGACTCGCACCGACGCCATCTCCATCAGCTCCATCGATTCGGTTCCTCTCGCGCTCGCCGCACGGATCCACGATCCATCGTGCCGCACGCGAGCGCATCGAACCGATGGCCGCCGTTGCTCAGATGTCATATTCCGGGGACTTTTGACCCGTGACCGGGACGTAAATCCCGATCCGATGGTCAGGAGCCCCGTGGTCCGCGCGGGCCTCGATGAGGCCGCGTGGAGAGGTGTCACCTCCGAGCCGGTGTGTGGTTTCACTCCGCGGGACGCGCCTGGCATGCCGCGACCACACCGCACATCGGGAATGGGTACGGGTACGGCGCCATCGGGCCACTCGTTGGACTATCCGTTGGACTATCCGTCGAACCACCTGTCAGACCACCCGTCGGACCACTTTGCCCC